>VSOH01000008.1 GCA_009774735.1 Clostridiales bacterium | reverse complement strand
CGGCATAAGTACATAATAGAATACGAGAAGCTGAACAACAATAGGTGTTCCTCTGAAAAGGCTTACATATAAGCCTGCAATTTTATCAAGAATTTTTACAATTATATTATTTTTAGGAAGTACTCTTATTGTTGCAAGAATTGTGCCGATGACTATACCGATAATTAAGCCGAGTACTGCTATTATACAGGTGTTTTTAAGACCAAGCAGTACAGTGTTGTAAGCACCGTGATTTATAAAAAAATCATAAAATACTTCTATCTTTTTACCAAAATTCATAACTAAATTCCTTATAAAAAATACCTCACCCGATTTTAGGTGAGGTATTATATTGTTGCTTATTAAGCTACTGCGTTGATAGCAGTTGTGATAGCTGAAGCAGGAGCAGCGTCGATGATTACATATTTAACACCGCCGTTAATTAAATCCTGAACAGCGAGTGAGCCGTTGTCATAGCCAACGAAGGTTGCAGGGAGCTTGTCAAAGCCAAAGTCTTCTGAACCCTCAACATAGTACTGACCTGTTGTGCCGTTCTGTCCGCCGATTTTTGCTGATGCATCAAGAGCGTTGAGTATCTTATCTACATCTTCCTTTGTCTGACAAGCATCAAATGTTGTGTCATCACCCTTAACAACAAGTCTTTGTGCTGCTGAGTAATATGAATTTGTGAAGTTAACCTGAGCGGCTCTGTCATCTGTTACAGTAAGACCTGCAGCAGCGATATCAGCCTTGCCCTGCTGAACTGAAAGAACAACAGCGTCAAATTTCATGTCCTTGATTACAAGCTCCTTGCCGAGTGAATCTGCAAGTGCCTTAACAACTTCCATATCAATGCCGTAGAACTGATCGCCCTTTTTGAACTCGAATGGCTCAAACTCTGCATTTGTTGCAACTATAAGCTGATCTTTTGATGCATCCTCAACTGCTGATGTAACACCTACAGGCTCGCCGCCACCAAAGTAGTGTGTGCAGATTTCATCAAAAGTGCCATCCTCTAAAATTTTGTCAATAAATTCGTTTGTTTTTGCAAGTAAATCAGCATCATCCTTGTTAACGCCTAAAGCATAAACCTCGTCTGAAAGGTCAATGTTAATAACTTTTACTTTTTCAGCAGCAGGTGCATTCGTCTTTTTTTCGTCTTTTGAACAGCCTGCAAATACTGCAGCAGCTATTAAAGCAGCAAGAACAACAGCTAAAACTTTTTTTGCCATTTTCATTTTTTCTTCCTCCATATTTTATGTATTAACAAATAAATAGGACAATGGCAGGAATACCCTTGTCCTTTGATTTAATTTAGCATAATTATTTTATAAAGTCAATAAATACAGAACAAATTAATGTATATTTATGCTTAAAATGTATAATTAATCGGCATTTGCGAGCCATTCATATTCCGGAACATAAATTCTTGTTTTATCCCATGGGTCACCGTCAATATGACGGATAAGCCATACGTAATACATTTCATAGCCCGGAGCAGTAACCTGCTGGTGGGCATTACCGCCACGTATGCAAAGGCAGGTGCCGTTTTCGGTTTTGTAAAGTGTGTCACCCTCAAAGCCTGCTCCGAAGCCTTCAGGATGGTCAAACTGATAGTAATACAGTTCAGGCTGCGGATGGTGATGCGGAGGGTAGCTTGACCAGCGACCCGGCTGATTGAATACCTCACCCATAACCATATTTGAATACGGTGCATTGTCAAGGTCAAACATTGTTGAAACAATTCTGTGTCCTGTGCCGTTCCACTGTCCCTTGCCGAATTCCTGATACAGACAGTTGTCGGGATTGTAGAATACGGGCGCCCAGGTTTTCTCGTTATCTGTCATCTGTACAAGTATCTCACTGTCACACAAAGCAGTGATAACTGCTTTTGTGCCCCTACAGAAATGAACTGCATAAGGTGTTTTTTCAAAAGGATTTTTTCTTTCGCAATCCTCGTTGATGCTGTCTGCTACAGTAAAGTTGACCTTGCCTGATAGCAGAAGAACAGCACACTCATTATCCTCCTCCAAAATATCAAGTACTTCGCCTTCGTTAAGCTTTTTAACATAAATGTCCATTAACATATCACTGTTAATACCGTTCATTTCACAAAGTACTTTTTTGCCGTTTTCATCATAGTCCGGTTTGAATAACATTTCCGTCACTCTCCTTATTTTGAAATTTTCTTAATATCTTTATTTTCACCCATAACAATAATATGCTGAGCCTTTGAAAAAATGTAGTCGGGTGAGTTTATTGCAACAACCCTGTCACCATCCTTATAGGCTATAACGGTAATGTTATGAATTTTTCTGACGTTAATGTTTGCCAGAGATTTACCTATCCATTTGTCAGGAGGGACAATTTCATAAATTCCCGTATCGTCACTGAGCTTGAAATAATCAAAAATTGATGTGTCGTTATATTCGACAGCCATTCTGTATGCATTATCTCTCTCGGGATATATTACCTCATCCGCACCATTTTGCAACAGGAATTTTTCGTGAATAAGTGATGATGCCTTTCCGATAACATAACCCGCACCGAGTTCCTTAAGATAGCTTGTGACAACAAGACTATCCTGGAAATCCCCGATACATACAAAAATATAGTCATAGTCTTTAACATTCAGTGCTTCAAGATTATTTTTAATTGTGAAATCACCGATTTCAGCTTCCGTAACCTTATCAGCATACGTATCAATAAGTGCTTCATCCTTGTCAACAAGCATTACATCATTGCCCATATCACAAAGATATTCTGCAATATGATGACCGAATTTTCCTGCACCGATTACTAAAATAGATTTCATAATGTTTTTCGTATCTCCTAACCAATCATTATGTTGCCTGTCGGCTTTTTAGTTGAGGTTTTTTTATTTGAGAATATGATTGAAAATGCAAATACCAGTGATGTAATTCTTCCGATATACATAAGCATTGCAATAACAATCTTAGGCAGTATATCAAGCAGGGGCGTGATTCCCGTTGTCATTCCGACTGTGCCGATGGCAGATATACATTCAAAAAGAATGTGAGAATACCCGAAGCCGGGCTGACAGATATTTATAATTATTGTTGAAACAAAAATTGCTGAAAAATTAATGGCAGTTATAGCTGCCGCTTTTCTTACAACATCAAAGGATATGCGTCTGCCGTAAACCTCAATATCTCTTTTGTTTCTCAGAGTGGATACTGCACATAACAGAAGTATTGCTGCTGTTATTGTTTTTACACCGCCTGCGGTAGAGCCTGAAGAGCCGCCTATAAACATAAGTGCATAGGTCAGCATTATTGAAGCACCGCTCATTTCGCCTGTAGCTATGCTGTTAAAACCGGCTGTTCTTGGTGTCACGCTGCAGAAAAATGCATTAAGCAGCTTTTGCCATACAGGCATATCCGAGAGTGTATTGTTCCATTCCAGTACTAAAAATATGATTGTACCGAAAGTAAGCAGGGCGAGTGTTGTAACAATTGTCAGCTTTGTGTGCAGTGAATATCTTTTGAATCTTGCTTTTCTTCTGTAAATATCGTCCCATACAATAAAGCCGATACCGCCGACTATAATCAAGGCTGATATAGTGAGAATGATAACGGGATTATTATTGACGGTTATAAGTGATGAGCCTGCTTCTATTCTTCCAAGTACATCAAAGCCTGCATTACAAAAGGCTGATACAGATAAAAATACTGATGTGAATAAGCCGTTTTTAAAGCCCATTTTCGGTATGAACTGTGTTGAAAGAATAACCGCTCCAAGCATTTCAAACATTATTGTGCCTGTTAAAACGGTGTTGACAAGTGACTTCATATCGCCCTTGTAAATTGTTCCGACACTTTCTCTGAGCAGCAGCTTTTCTCTCAGGCTGACACGTTTTTTCACAAACCTTGACAGCATTGTCATGATTGTTATAAATCCAAGACCGCCAATCTGAATAAGACAAAGTATCACAATCTGACCGAACAGTGTCCATTTATTGAAGGTGTCGTACACAATAAGTCCCGTTACACAGCTTGCCGAGGTTGCGGTGAACAGTGCATCAAGAAATGTAATATCACCGTTTTTAACGGAAATAGGCAGTGACAATAAAGCCGTGCCAATCAGTATCAGCAGAATAAAGCTGAGTGCTACCATCTTAGGGTATGACGAATAATAATTTCTGTTTTTTATTTTTTTTCCTTTATTGCCCAAGGCAAAGCCTCCGCTTTTAGTCATTTTTTGAAGGATGATAATTTGGAACGATGTTCATAAGCTTTTCTCTTACATTGTTTTCATCAATATCGTTAAGATTTTGAAGCATCGTTTTGAATTTGTCATAGTCAATAACCATCGGCTGATTAACAAATATTTTTTTGTTGGCAGTTTTCTGTCTTGTTTTCATTTCCTCATCCAGTGAAAGCTCTTCATAAAGCTTTTCGCCGGGTCGAAGACCAACGATTTTGATTCCTATTTCTTCAACTGTATGGTTAGAAAGCTTGATAAGGTTTTCTGCCAAATCCATAATTCTTACAGGCTCGCCCATATCAAGGACAAATACCTCACCGCCCTTGGCAAGACCGCCCGCCTGACAAACAAGCTGAGCAGCTTCGGGGATAGTCATAAAGTAGCGTGTAATATCAGGGTGAGTTACGCATACAGGACCGCCTGTCTCAATCTGCTTTTTGAAAATCGGAATAACAGAGCCATGAGAGCCAAGCACATTTCCGAAACGAACTGCAGCATACATAGTTGTATCGCTTACCTCGTTCATATACTGGATAATCATTTCAGTAATCCTCTTGGTACAGCCCATAACATTAGTCGGGTTAACTGCTTTGTCTGTTGAAAGTATAACCATTTTAGGCACTTTATATTTATCAGCAGCAACGGCAACATTATAAGTGCCGAACACATTGTTCTTGACTGCTTCGCAGGGACTGTCCTCCATTAACGGTACATGCTTGTGGGCAGCAGCGTGGAATACTACATCAGGATGAAATTCTTCAAATATCTCATTAAGCCTGTTGGTATCACGCACGGAGCCGATTCTGACCTGAATGTTTATTTTGGTGCCGTATTTATCCCTTAAATCGTTTGCAAGCTCAAACGCACAGTTTTCATAAATATCGAAAATTATAATTGTTTTAGGATTGTATCTTGCACACTGGTTACATATTTCCGCACCGATTGAACCGCCGCCGCCTGTTACAAGAATAGTTGTATCAATAAGATATTTGCAGACAACCGTATCAAGCTTGATTTCATCACGCTCAAGAAGGTCAGAGATTTCAATTTTTCTGATGTTATTGATTGAGCTTCCGTTTTCGATGATTTCAGCCATTGACGGTGTTGTTTTAACGATTTTATTTGTTGATGCTGCTATTTTCATTATTTCATTAATTCTGCTTTTTGGAGCGGAAGGAATGCAGATAACAATTTCGTCAACATCGTATGCTTTTGCAATTTCAGGTATTTCGGCAATGCTTCCTGCGATTTTGATTCCGCAGATTCTTTTGCCTCGTTTTGCAGGGTTGTCATCAACTGCAACAACAGGGATATATTTGTCAATAAGTTTATTTTTAATATGGTCGATAACAGTGTTGCTCATATAGCCCGCACCGACAATCATAACTCTTTTAAGATTACATTTTTTTGATTTTGACAGCTCCATACTAATCTGACTTTTTATTTCGTGCTTTATAATCAGATATCCTAATCTCGGCAAGCATAAAGAAAAGGTAACAAATACAAAATTAATAAAGTATGCATATAAAGGGAGAATGCTGAAATTAAGGATCAGATTGAATATTATTTTATCAACAAGATAAAGCAGAGTTGTGTTGATCGCGGCAGACAGCAGACATAGAGCTATTTCTCTTGGTCCTGCAAATGTCCATACACTTTTATAGAGTCTGAGCAGATAATTGACGATAAAAACAAACACAATTGTTATAATCAGATGATAGGCGTTAAAAAGTACATCGCTGTATAGAGAACTGCCTATTTTTCCACCGGATACAATATAACATATAGTAGCATTTGAAAAAGCAAACAGTGTAATATCAATGAGAGCAAGGAGCCATTTTTTTATAACTCCTTCAATTTTTTTATTCTTCTTTTTGTGTGATACATTAAAATCTTTTTCCATTTTCTTCCTCCTCATTAAGATTATCTTTTTTTCTTTTTAACCGTTCTTATAATTAAAGCTGCTGTTAAAACAGCAATAACAATTGAAATTAAAATAGTGCAAAGTTGTCTGTTGTGAATTAAAAGGTTAAGGTTTATACCTGATTTTGTAAAAATGCCGGCGGCTTCCATATTTGTGTCTTTATTTTCTCCCGAAGCTTCAATGACTTTTGTGGTTTCGGGCATAAGGATTGTAACTTCTCCCACCGCATCTCCGACAGTTATACTGCACTGGCTGTAAATATCATTGTTGGCACAAACGACTACTGTTGCATTTCCTGTGCCGACAGCAGTGATATCACCATTCGCAGCAATATCAATGATACCTTCTTCATCACAGAAATATTCAACCACAGCCCTTATATTTTGCGGTTCAATCGAATAATCAAGCTGAACAGTGTCGCCGATTTTTAATTCATAGCTTTCATTTGCAAGGCTCAGCTTTTCAACCTTTTTGATTTCAGTCGTTTTTTCGGTAGTGGTTGAAGTTGTCTTTTTTGTTGTCGTGGTTGTTTGTTTTTTTGTTGTAGTTTTTTTAGTGGTTGTTTTTGCAGCAGTGGTTTTGTTGCTTCCGTTTGATACCTTTGAAAAGTCAGGAGAGCCGTAACCCATAATTGCACTGATATTATTATATGGCTTTGTACCATTTTCAGTGTACATCCTTGCTTTGACCTGTCCGGAGCAATTGCCCTCAATTGTGTATACAGTGCTGCCTGATATGTAGTCAACAATACCAACGTGCTGTGATGAGCCGTTACCGCTCCAGTCAAAAAATACAAGATCACCGGCTTTAGGCTTGTAACCATCGCTGCGTTTGTGGTATCTGCCCTTATTTTCATACCAGCTTATCATGCTGTTGCAGTTTCCGCCCGAGGGAATGACATTGCCGTAAAGGCTTGTACCGAGGCTGCTGTCTGTCTGATTGTAGCACCAAAGCACAAAGGTTGTGCACCAACCGCCCTGATAGCCATACCAATCACCGTATTTTGAATAGGTTGAGGTGCCTGTATAGCCTACCTCGGCAGACGCAACAGAAATAATTTTATCTCTGATTTGTCCCTCACTTGCCGCTTCTGCAGTCATAGGAGAGAATAGCGATATCATAACAATTATTGCAGCCATAATGCTTGGAAAAGTTTTAAATTTTATCATATTCTTACCTCTTATGAGCAGAATGGGCAGAAGACATAATCACCTATTGTTAATTATACAAATTATATCAAAAAAGTCAATTATTTTTATATTATAATATAAATAGTTAATTTAATGTTTAGATTTTTAAGGTTGAAAATAAATTCCTTATATTGTAAAATATAATATAGCATTATAAGCATTTTCGATTGGAGAGGGAACTATGGAAAAATTAAAACCATGTACACTTGAACATGTAGCACCCGAAGAGGTTGGTGTTGACAGTAAGGTGATAACTGCGTTTTTAAATGAAATTAATGAGAAAGGCTTGGGACTGCAGAGCTTTACGGTTGTCTGCCACGATAAGGTTTGTGCGCAGGGATTTTTTAAGCCATATAATGCAGATACTCCGCATGTGCTCTATTCAATGAGCAAATCAGTGACATCAACAGCAATTGGCTTTGCTGTCAGTGAGGGCTTAATCAGCCTGAATGACAGAGTAGCTGAGTTTTTCCCTGAATACCCGATGAGCAAGCGTCCTTTTAACAGAATGCTGACTATACGTATGCTTCTTACAATGCACAGCGACAAGCTTATTACCGTGCTTGATGAGAAGGGTCAAAAGGACTGGATTGCAAATTTTATGGGTGCAACCTTTATTCTGCCTCCTAATACCAAATTCAATTATATTTCAGAGAATACCTTTATGCTTTCTGCAATTATTTCAAGAGTAACAGGTATGAGTGTTGTTGATTATCTTTATCCGAGGATTTTTGAACCGCTGGGAATTGAAAAGCCCTTCTGGGAAATGGATGGTGCAGGCAATAATGCAGGCGGCTGGGGACTTTATATGAAGAGTGAGGACCTTGCCAAGTTCTTTTTACCATATATCCATAACGGAAAATGGATTGACGGAACTCAGATTGTGCCTGAAATCTGGGTTAAGGAGGCAACAAGAAAACAGGTTAATTCTGTTCGTGACGGATATATTGACAATATGGAGGGCTATGGTTATCAGTTCTGGAGAAATCCGATTGCCAACAGCTCTCGTGCTGACGGTCTTTTCGGACAGCGCTGTTTCCTGTTCCCTGATTATGATGCACTTGTTGTTCTTAATTGCGGTGAGGCTGAGGACTATAAGGTTATGAAGGTGTTCTGGAAATACTTCCCGCAGTGCTTTGGTTATGAGGCTTTGCCAGAAAACAAGCAGGCTTATGATGAAATGCTTGAAACGATTGAAGGCTGTCATGTTGAGGAACTGCCTGCGACGGAAAGAAACATTGAAACGGAGCAGAAAATTTCAGGAAGACTTATTAAGTGCAAAACCTCCGAATTTGTTTCTGTTGTTACAATTTCAATTACGCAGATGCTTTATAATAAACCGGGTGAAATCAATGAAATGAAGTTTACCTTTGAGGACGATAGGCTTCTGTTCTACTGGAAAGAAAAGGAATATGAAAATACTATCGAGGTTGGTTTGAACGGTGAATACGGCGTTTCGGAGATAACACTCGGTGATTTGAATTATCATACATATTCAAAGGCTGCGTGGCAGGAGGACGGCACACTCAAGCTGTGGATAAGACCTATTGAAACTGCTCATGTAAGAAAGTTCACCTTTGAGTTCAGAGATAATGATGTTGTAAAGGTTATCAATGAAATGTCACCGAAATTTGAGGACCTTGCTATTTACAATATGACTTTCCTTGGTTATCCGATTAAGGGCGAAACAACAGAGGATGTTGTTAAAAATGCAGTAAAGACTTTGGGTCTGCCTATTATTGAACCTGATTTCAAGGGTAAATTCGTTGACTGATGAAATATAAAAATTCATATCAGTCACCGCTTGGCAAAATGATAATGGCAAGTGATGGTGTAAATCTTACGGGATTATGGTTTGATGACCAAAAATATTTTGCTTTAAATCTCAGTGATGATGCCGTTTGCAGTAAGTTGCCTGTCTTTGATAGAAGCAAATTATGGCTTGATGAATATTTTAATGGTGTAAAACCGGATTTTATACCTCCGATTTCTTTTAAAGGAACTGATTTTCAGCAGCAGGTATGGAGTATACTTATGAGAATTCCCTATGGCAGTGTGATAACCTATGGTGATATCGCAAAGGAAATTGCAGAAAAAAGGGGACTCAGCCGAATGTCGGCACAGGCAGTAGGCGGTGCTGTTGGTCATAATCCCATAAGTATTATCGTGCCTTGTCACAGAGTTGTAGGCACAAACGGCAGCCTTACAGGCTATGCAGGCGGACTTGATAAAAAAGAATATCTGCTGCAGCTTGAAAATGCACGTTAACGAAAAACAAGACCGCTGAGAAATACTTTGTCAGCGGTTTTTTCGTTTTGGAGGTTTGATATGATTCAGAATAAAAACATTGATAACGGCAAGGGCTTTGACTGGGGGCTTGCCAGTGAGGATTATGCTAAGTACAGAGATATTTATCCGAGAGAATTTTATGAAAAAATCACGCATTTAGGTCATTGCACGGCGGGGCAAAGCGTGCTTGATTTAGGAACGGGAACGGGTGTATTACCAAGGAATATGGCAGAATACGGTGCAAAATTTACAGGTACAGATATTTCGGAAAATCAGATTAAATATGCCCGGAAGCTGACTGAAGCAGCAGGCCTTGATATTGACTATATTGTTTCATCAGCAGAAAATTTGGATTTTGCACCCGGCAGCTTTGATGTGGTGACAGCCTGCCAGTGTTTTATGTATTTTGATAAAAAAATTATCCTGCCTAAAATTCATAAATGGTTAAAGCCGAATGGTCATTTTTTAATTCTGTTTATGGCATGACTACCTTTTGAAAGCGAAATTGCAAAAGCAAGTGAAGACTTGGTGTTGAAATATAATCCCTCCTGGACTGGGGGCAGGATGACGAGATATACTCTGGAAGAGCCTGAGTGGAGCAGGGAATATTTCACCATTTCAAACGCTGTTGCTTATGACCTTGATGTGCCGTTTACACGTGAAAGCTGGCACGGCAGAATGAAAGCGTGCAGGGGTATTGATGCATCGCTGTCCCAAGAGAAAATTTTAGCATTTGAAAAGGAGCACTTATCCTATCTTTCAACAGTTCCCGAAAAATTCACGATAAAGCATTATGCAACAATACTTGATTTGAAAAAGGTGTAATGCTGTACAAAAATAAAAAATGTCTTGAATTTTATCCTCAAGACATTTTTTATTTCTATATTGTATTTACTCTTCCTCGGTTGGTGCAGTGGGGTATTTAAGGTCGGCTTTTGTCCAGTTTTCAATGACCTTTAAAAATGCTTTTGCCTCTTCTTTCGCCTGTGCAAGATTATGGTCAAGGCAGTTGCCGCATTCCTTCGGTGATGCACCGGGAACAACGCCCCAGAAATCCGCAATATATTGAAAAGCTTCTTTAATCAGATTAATACTGTAACCATCGCTCAGGCTTCTTGTCAGAAAGTAAAAGCCTGTTCTGCAGCCCATAGGACCGAAATAAATTATATTGTCGCCGAATTCAGTATTTCTTACATAAGTTGCAAAAAGGTGCTCAATAGTATGCATGGCAGCATTTGTCATAACCGTTTCTCTGTTCGGCTCACGCATACGGATGTCATATGTAGTAATATCATCATCAATTCTGCTGATGTAAATTCCTTTTTTTAAAATATTGTGGTCAATCTGAAAGCTTGGTATTGTTTTCATTTTACTTCAACTCCTGTTAAAAATGATAAATTATTTGTGGCTTTATACAAATCTGCCCCGTTGCTGAAATCGGCTATCAGTCTTTTTGCATCAATCTTTGCGATTTCAAACAAATCCTCAAAGCTTTCATTGTGATAGCTGTTGTCAAAAGGGGACTGCCAACTGCTGTTGTTTATATTACCATATTTTTTTGCTTTTTCCAAGTCCCTTGGACGAAGCATTGCAGAAAATTTATAGTTTTTTGAAAATGGTGCAATTACTGTTTCGGCAGCGTTCAGAAATTTTCGCTTCAGGCCTGTTGCATCAAAGGTTACCGACTGAACACGCTTCATATCCCTTATTGCTGTTGCTGCTGTGCTTTCATCAATTTCAATATCAAGCACTTTCGGTACAACATAGGCGTAAAGCTTTCCGATTTCAGCCAACACCATCTCATCCTCGCACACGGTGCAGGCAGTGTCAAAAAGTGCAGGCTCGGCAATTCCGTAACGCTTATTGAGCAGGTACGTGTCCATACTGAATTCAACGGTATTGTGTGCAGTATGAGGATTTGTCAGAGGACTTTTTTCAACTATTTTATACTGCAGACTGTACACGTACGGATGGCAAAGTCTGTCAAGTGCATAGTGCATAATAAACCCATTTACATATGATTTGGCAATATCCTTTTGACCTGACAGCTTGCTGCAATAATAACGCATAGCTTCAAGTATGTCGGCAGGCTTTGATCTGTGCAGGGCAGAGCCGATTTTTCTCATTGCTTTTCCCGGCATCCATGGGAAAACTCGGTGAAAAAAGAAAATATCGGGGCCCTGTGTTCCGACCATAAGTGCATCTTCGTTCAAATCAAAATCAACATATGAATAAAGCTGCGGCAGCAGTTCACGTGCAAATATGCAGTGCGTGGAATATGAAGGCATTAAATCAGTCCTTTGAAATCATTTGGGAAATCACATTCAATAGCCATTTCCTTATTTGTAATCGGATGCGTGAAATAAATTGTTTTGCAGTGCAGTGCCTGCCTTTTGATTAAATCTGTGTTTCCGCCGTAAAGTGTATCGCCCAGCAGCGGATAGCCAAGGTGAGCAAAATGAACACGAATCTGATGTGTTCTGCCTGTTTCAAGATTTATTTTAAGAAGAGTAGTATTGCTTTTATTGCTGATTGCTTCCCAGTGGGTTACAGCCTTTTCACCGTCATCAAAAACACCGCGTTCAATTATACTTTCACAAACACGGCGGATTGGCAAATCAATTGTTCCTTTTCCTTTAAGAACTCCGTTGCAGACAGCATAATAATCCTTATGTATTTTGCCTGCCAGCTTACAGGCAGCAAGCTCGTTTTTAGCAATAAGAACAAGTCCCGATGTATCACGGTCAAGGCGGTATACTGCACGGAAAGCAGTGTCACTGTCCATATAGCAGGCAGCAGCATTTGCAAGCGTATCACCCCGGTGATTTCTGCTTTCGTGAACAGGCATAAAAGCAGGCTTATTAAGCACAAGTATATCCTCGTCGCTATAAACAGGCTTTACATCATCAGTGATTAATTTTTCAGGCATTTTACCCCTGTTCTCAATAGATATTTTAATCGTATCACCAGTGAATATTTTGTCGATTGTTCGTGCGAATTCGCCGTTTTTTGTTATTCCGTTTTCAGTGTTTTTCAGCTTTGTGAGCAGTGCAGATGATACCCCGAAATCCCTGAGAAAATCCCGTATCTGTCTGCCGTTGTCTTTACTTGATATTTTTAATTCAATAATTCTCATAATTAAAAAAGCAGTCCTCAGCTTATTCCAAGGACTGCTATAAGTTTATATTAGTCTACCTTTACAATCCAGCCCATTTTATCATCGAGCCTGCCGAACTGCATACCTGTTAATGTGTCATAAAGCTTCTGAGTTAAATCACCTGTTTTGAAATTGTTAATTTCAATAGTATCATCTTCATATGTAAGACTGCCGACAGGACTGATAACAGCCGCTGTACCTGTGCCGAACACTTCCTCAAGCTTGCCTGACTTAGCAGCGTTCATAATGAAATCAATAGTAAATCTTTCCTCGTGAACGGTATAACCCCAATCTCTGAGAAGCTCAATACAGCTCATTCTTGTGATGCCGGGAAGAACAGTGCCCACTGTCGGAGCGGTGTAGATTTCACCGTCAACCTTAAACATAATGTTCATTGAGCCGACCTCTTCAACATATTTCCTTTCAACACCGTCAAGCCATAGTACCTGTGAGAAGCCGAGCTTGTGACCCTTTTCAGATGCAATGATTGATGCAGCGTAGTTACCGCCGCACTTGATGTAGCCTGTGCCGCCCGGGGTAGCACGTACATACTCGTCCTCAACATAAATTTTAACAGGATTCATACCCTCTTCGTAGTAAGCTCCTGAAGGTGAACAGATGATGATGAATTTGTATTCCTCTGCAGCTTTAACACCGAGAACTGGCTCAGTAGCGATGGTGAACGGACGAATGTACAAGCTTGTTTCAGGCTCGCTTGGCACCCAATCCTTTTCAACTGCAACCAGTGCTTTAACTGCCTCAACAAAATCCTCAACAGGGATTTCAGGGATGCAAAGTCGGTCGTGTGTTGATTTCATTCTTTCACCGTTTTTGTCAGGTCTGAAAAGCTGAATGCTTCCGTTTGGAGTTCTGTAAGCCTTCAAACCTTCAAAGCATTCCTGTGCATAGTGGAACACAAGTGCTGACGGGTCGAGAGAAAGGGGCTGATAAGGTACAATTCGTGCATTGTGCCAGCCTTCACCTGTTTTATAGTCCATAATGAACATATGATCGGTGAAGATGTTGCCAAAGCCCAGTTTACCCTCAGGCTTAGCCTTTGGTGTTTGTGTTAATTCATACTTGATTTCCATTCTATATTACCTCTTTTGTAATGAATTTGCCAATTAATAGCTGAAAGCAATGATTGTACCTCCGTTTGAAGCATACAAAGTGTTCAGACCGCTGGCCTTTAAAATGATTATATTGCTTTCATCAAAGTTTGTATTACTAACAATCATATCTTTGATTGTGTTAGCTTTTTCCTCACAGCATACATGGCTGATAATGCAGAGGTTGCTGCTCAAATCGGCACCCTCTGTGTCTTTAGCAATAAGGTGTGACAACTTAACAAGGGTACGCTTTGTAGTCAGATCCTTGCCTGCGATTGCCACCTTGCCGTTTTCCGCACGTCCTATTAATTTAACTCTCAGCGCCTCAATAACATTTGCAGCAAGATTAAACAGTCTGCCGTTGCCCTTTAAAATATCAAAGCTTTCAAGGCAGAAATAAAGCCTGCTTCGGTTTGCAATGAAATTCTCAACTGTTTCAACAATCTCGCTGAAGTTTTTGCCTGCATCTGCAAGCTTTTTTATTTCCATAGCAATGAGTGTTTCAAGACCTGATGTAGCAAGAGAATTGAAAATATGAATATTTTTATTATCATTGTTTTCATCTTTGTACAGCTCAACACCCTGAACAGCACTGTTATAGCAGCCGCTGAGCTTGCTTGTTATGGTAATGATATAAACGTCATCACAGTCACCGACACAGGCATCTGCAAATGCCTGCGGTGAAGGACATGCCGACTGAGCAAGAACATCGCTGTTAATCATTCTGTTTACAAAGTCATCCTGATTAAAATTCTCATCATCGGGGATAACGTAATCACCAATCTGGAGGGTAAGCGGAATAACCTCAAGGTTACTCCAATTTTTCATATCTGCGGTTAAATCACAGCAACTGTCAACAACGATTTTATAACTCATCGGGCACTTACCTTTCATATATCAAATTTGTTATTGCTAAAATCTACAGATAGCCTTATTATACTCTCTTTTATTATTGTAGTCAATAATAATGCAGTGGTTAATTAAAAATCCACTGCATTCTATTACTTTATTTTATTGCTGACATTGCTTTTTCAATTTGCTTTTCAACACTTCCTGCACTGGGACCGCCGGCAACAAGTCTGTCATTAACGCATTTTTCAAGATTGATTGCTGTATAAACCTCTTCATCAAATAAATCGCAGATTGCTTTGTATTCTTCAATCGGCAGTGTTTCAAGGGTAAGACCCTTGTCAATGCAGATTGCAACCAGCTCACCTGTTGCTTTGTATGCATCACGGAAGGGGAGTCCCTTTGATACCAGATAGTCAGCACAGTCCGTTGCATTTATAAAGCCCTTTGCTGCTGCGTTTCGCATATTTTCTTTAAGAACGGTCATAGTATCAATCATAGGTGTGAAGGCATTAAGGCACATCTTTACAGTGTCAACTGCGTCAAATACAGCCTCTTTGTCTTCCTGCATATCCTTGTTGTAGGCAAGGGCAATACCTTTCATAACTGTTAAAAGTGTTGTTAAATCGCCGAAAACTCTGCCACTCTTGCCACGTACAAGTTCTGCAATATCCGGGTTTTTTTTCTGCGGCATAATGCTTGAGCCTGTTGAAAATGCATCATCAAGCTCAATGAATTTGAATTCCCAGCTGCACCACATAATGATTTCCTCACTGAAGCGTGAAAGGTGCACCATAATAAGCGATAAGGCTGCAGCAAGCTCAATGCAGAAATCTCTGTCTGAAACGCCGTCAAGGCTGTTTGCACTTATGTCATCAAAGCCAAGAAGCTCGGCAACCATGCTTCTGTCCAGAGGATAGGTTGTGCCTGCAAGAGCACCGCTTCCGAGCGGGCAGACATTCATTCTTTTTTTTACATCCTTCAGTCTGTCCAGATCTCTGCAAAGCATTGCAGCGTATGCCATAAGATGATGACCGAAAGTAATAGGCTGTGCCCTTTGAAGGTGCGTATAGCCCGGCATAATGGTTTCTTTATTTTCGTTTGCTTTGTTGCAGATGACATTGATTAATTCCTTGATTTTTTCGGAAATGATATCAATTTCATTTCTCAGAACAAGTCTTATATCAAGAGCAACCTGATCATTTCTTGATCTTGCAGTATGCAGTCTTTTGCCTGTTTGTCCGAGTCTTGCGGTCAGCTCACCTTCAATAAAGGTGTGGATATCCTCAGCCTCCATGTCAATGTTAAGACTGCCGTTTTTTATATCATTATATATTTCACTTAAACACTGAACAATTTTGTTGCTTTCGCTCCGGTCAATAATACCTGCTGCACCAAGCATGGTAGCGTGGGCGATACTGCCCTGAATATCCTGTGCATACATCCTTGAATCAAATTTAATTGATGAGTTGAAATCATTTGTTTCTTTTGCAAGCTCTTTTTTGAACCTGCCTTTCCATAGCTGTGCCATAAAAATCCCCTTTATATATTTTGGTATGTATTTTATGAGAATTTACATATTGCCTGTATATTAAGCAGGGAGGGTCGTTATGCCCTCCCACAATAAATTATTATTCGCCTCTTTGTTTATCAAGCAGAGCCTTAACTTTGATTGAAAGACCAAACAGATTAATGAATCCTGCTGAGTCAGCCTGGTTGTAAGCACCGCCGTCTTCGCCGAATGAAGCAATGTTCTCATCATAAAGAGTGTATGGTGAGGTGATACCTGCATTGATGATGTTGCCTTTGTAAAGCTTAACTTTAACATCACCTGTAACAGTTTCCTGTGTTTTGTCAACAAATGCCGAAAGTGCTTCACGAAGAGGCGTGAACCATAAACCATTGTAAACAAGCTCACCGAATTTCTGTGATACAAGCTTTTTATAATGTGATGTTTCACGGTCAAGCGTAATCATTTCGAGAAGCTCGTGAGCCTTGTAAAGGATTGCACCGCCCGGTGTTTCATAAACGCCACGGCTCTTCATACCAACAAGTCTGTTTTCGACAATGTCAAGCAGACCGATACCATTTGCACCGCCAAGCTCATTGAGCTTTTCAACGATTGCAAGAGCTTTCATTTCCTCTCCGTCAATTGCGGTAGGAATACCCTTTTCAAAATGAATAGTTACATATGTCGGCTTATCAGGTGCCTGCTCGGGAGCAACACCTAATTCAAGGAAGCCTTCTTTAGAATACATAGGCTCATTTGCAGGATCCTCAAGGTCAAGACCCTCGTGACTTAAGTGCCATACATTCTTATCTTTTGAATAGTTTGTTTCACGATTTATTTTGAGAGGAATGTTGTGAGCCTCAGCATATTCGATTTCCTCCTCACGTGATTTGATGTCCCACTCACGCCAAGGTGCAATAATCTCCATTTCAGGAGCAAATGCTTTAAGTGTCAATTCAAAACGTACCTGGTCATTGCCTTTGCCTGTGCAGCCGTGACAGATAGCGTCAGCACCTTCTTTAATAGCAATTTCTGCAAGACCCTTTGCAATGCAGGGACGAGCGTGTGATGTGCCGAGCAAATATGTTTCATAATCAGCACCGGCTTTTAAACATGGGAATATGTAATCTTCAACATATTCATCTCTTAAATCAAGTACATAAAGCTTTGATGCACCTGTTGCGATTGCCTTTTCTTCCAGTCCGTCAAGCTCGGTTCCCTGACCCACATCGCCTGAAACTGCAATAACCTCACAGTTGTTATAATTTTCCTTTAACCACGGAATGATGATAGATGTGTCGAGTCCGCCTGAATAGGCAAGAACTACTTTTTTTATTTCCTTTGCCATAATATATCTCCTTATTAAATTTTAGCTTTGTACCTATTATATATATACTCAATAATATTTTCAACCCTTTTTAAAAAGTTTGTATAAATATTCAAAAATATACACGCATATTCAAAAATATTGTATATTATTACTAACCGATTGC
>VSOH01000079.1 GCA_009774735.1 Clostridiales bacterium | reverse complement strand
TCCAAGATCGGAATTATTATGCGATTTTTCAAAATTTATTCCGAATAGAGTAAACTAATTATTATTGATTATTCGGTACGAATATGATATAATAATGTCGGTGATATTATGGAGACAAGAAATAGCAAATTAATAATCAGCAATGCAGGCGGTACGGCATCGAATGGGGCAAAGACTTATAAAATCTCTTTGCCGAATGCTTGGATAAAGGAACTTGACCTCAATGAACATAACAGAAATATTGAATTAGTTTTTGATGGTGAAAAAATTATAATTTCTCCAAAACGAAATCTTCCGGATTTAATAGCTTATGGAAAGAACAATGAATTGATTATTTTAGAATATTTCAATTATAACAATCTTTGCACAAAAATTGCTGCTGATTATACTACAAAGGAAATAGCAATTGAAAATTATTCAGACAATCCTATCGAAACTGCTTTTGGTATAAACCAAATTCCGACATGGGAGGATTATGAAAATTTTCTTTTGGAACGCTGTATCCCTGAAGAACGTGACGGATTGAAAGAATATCTTACCTCTATAGGTGTTGATGAGTTTGACCCTTTAGAAATCATTAAGAAAACACAGGGCAGAATGGCGGAGGATAATCAGTGGATCGAGGTGAAAGAATGTCTGTAAAATTAGTTACAAATGAAAAAGTTGCAGAAACCTCATCAAAAGGTAATCAGGAAAAATGGAAGGATGGAAGCAAGTGGTATAAGCTTGACCAGTTCGGTTATGAGGCGCTTGCGGAAACCATTGTTTCAATACTCCTTGAAAAGAGTAATATTGAAACAGAAACACCATTTACCTTTGTCAGATATAATCTTGACAGGGTTAATGTTCATCGCTTTGACAGAACAGTTTGTGTCAGCAATGATTTTCTTAAGAAAGGTCAGTCTATTATTACTGTTGCAAAGTTGTTTTCAAAATTCAATCCAAATTCATTTAAAAATGAACTGGAAAGATTGAATAGTGATAAAAAGCGTATTCAGTATCTTGTTGATAAAACAAGAGAATACACTGGACTTTTGGATTTCGATAAATATGTAACTTTGCTCTTTGAAATAGATTCGCTCTTCCTCAATGATGACAGACATCTTAATAATATTGCTGTTCTTGAGCAGAATGGCAAATATGATTATTGCCCTATTTTTGACAACGGTGCAGCACTCCTTTCAAATATTCGCACATTACCTATGGATATTGAACCAAAGGGGCTTATGAAAAATCTGCTTGCAAGACCATTTAATATGACCTTTAACAGAGAATTAAAAACAGTTCGTTCACTTTACGGAAACGTGTTGAAAATGCCTAAACTTGCTAAAAGCGAAATTGCTGATATTGTAAATCCATATCTTGAATTTTATCCTCAGCGTGACAGAGGAATTATAAAAGACAGAGTGATTCAGTGCATTACAGAACGTCAAAAGTTGATTTGATTGAGGTACTAGTATGTTCAATTTAATTAAGGGTGCAAAAATTAATGAGAATATTGCACTTAAGGAAGAATATGAGATAAATGGCAATTGGATTTATGCTAACATCAGTGCAGAAAATATCCGCAAAGTAATAGCGAAGTTTGTTGAAATAGAGAATGGCAATAGGTTTTGTTTATTTATTGAAACGCCTGCAAACATTGCTGATGAAAATATAATCGGAATGAATGAAGAAGGCTTTTATCAGTTGAACGGTAAGCATATGGATGTTTATTATCTGGATAATATTACAGATGAATATGTTATCTATTTGCTGGATAAGTTTGGTGATATATTTATCAATGACGGACTTTCACATTTTGGCATTTTGTCACAAAGCGGCAGAGAGATTGGGAAGTATAAATATAATGTAATCAAGGCCTATACAAGAGATGATTTGCTGCCGCTGATTAAAGTATTTCATTCATTTGATGTACCTGAAACTGATAATCTTGTTACTGCGTGGGACTATTTTTCTCAGGATAATCCGGGCGAAAGTGAGCTTTACAAAAAAGATGGCAAAACGATTTATGATGTGGTTGAAACATTAGAAGAAATCGGACTTTATAAATATGAGCTGAGAGAAGAATAATTGTGAGGTGCTATGATACAGAAGATTGACGGAATAAAATTTAAAATGAAAGAGCCATATGATTTTGGCTTTCTCGGTGAATACGGAAAAGTATTCAAGGTGTTTGATGATCAGGACAGCGGTAATATCTGTTTCGGAACTGAAAAGGACGAGCAAAAGTATTTCATAAAATTTGCAGGTGCAAAAACGGCGGAATATGACGGTGAGCCTTGTGATGCTGTCAGCAGACTGAAAGCAACCGTGCCGATTTATGAAAATCTCAGGCACAAGAATCTTATTGAATATATGGATTCAAAAGATATAGGTAATGGCTTTGCGATGATTTTTAAATGGGCGGACGGTGAATGTATGGGCAGAATGTATCCAGAATCACACCGCAGATTTATGTCGTTATCAAATGATACTAAGTTGAAAGTATTTGACGATATTTTGGATTTTATGAGATATATTGCCAAGCAGAATTTTGTTGCAATTGATTTTTATGACGGCAGCATTATGTACGATTTTGCAAACCAAAAAACAATTATTTGTGATATTGACTTTTTCAGGAAATCGCCTGTTGTAAATGATATGGGAAGAATGTGGGGCAGTTCCGTTTTTATGTCGCCTGAAGAATTTGAAAAAGGCTCTCTCCTTGATGAAGTCACAAATATTTATACGCTGGGAGCAATGGCATTTGCACTTTTCGGCAATTATAAAAGAGATTTAGAGAATTGGCAGTTAAGCAAAGATTTATATAATATTGCCGTGAAAGCAACAAGTGATGATAGAAATAATAGGTATCAATCAGTTGAGGATTTAATTGATGAATGGAATAAATATTGTGTTTGATAATAACGATAAAAGAATAAAATATTATGAATTGCTACTTGAGGGCAGTCTTGACAGTATAAGCGAATATCGTTTGCCTGACGGTTATTATTTTGGATTTTATCAGGATGGCGACAGGGATGCTTGGATTGAAATTGAAAAAAGTGCAAAAGAATTTTCAAGTTATGACGAGGGCTTGGCTGCATGGAACAGATATTATTCAGGCAGAGAAAGTGAACTGCATAACCGAATGGTGTTTATTGTAAATGAGTCAGGAGAAAAGGTTGCAACTGCAACGGCATTTTATGATATTAACGGAAAAGACAAATCAGGTGCAGGCTGGCTGCACTGGGTAGCCGTAAAAAGGGCGTATCAGGGAAAAGGTTTATCAAAACCATTAATTACATATGTGCTTAATATTATGAAAACTTTAGGTTATACGCATGCAAAAATTCCAACACAAACAAATACATGGCTGGCAGTTAAAGTTTATCTTGATTTAGGCTTCAGACCGATACCTGAAAATGCTGTGCATAGTTATATGGGCTGGCGTATTATCAAAACCCTGACGAAGCATAAAGCATTGAATGATTTTGATTCTATTGATGAAGAAGCTATCCTTCGTTGATTGTATTGCATTTGATTCAATATTTGTTTATAATGATATTAAGATAAGCAAGGAGGTAAAGCAATGATTGATTCAAACGGATTTGTAATGTCTGCTGACAGGCAGGTTGTCAGAATTGATAATGGATTAGTTGTTGATGTTGATAAGCAATTTGCACCGTTGCATTTTATCAATGGCAAAGATTTTACCTCTTGGCTTGAGGGCAGGGCAATTGATTCTCATCGGGCAAACTCCCGCCTTTTAAAAAAGGTTTTGCGTCTTTCAAATCGTGATGATGCCAATACCGCCCTTGCTGTAAATGCTGTTACAATTACGGATAACTACTGGTTTAAGTCTGATGATGAAAACTTAACTTGGGATGAAGTTGAGTTTAATGAGAATGTTTTTGATAATCTTGCACTTAAGGGGGATCCGGACAGCTTTAATCAAAAGCCGTCACGAACTCCGGAGCTTACGAATATCGGTAGTTTTGAAAAGTGTTGGCGTTTGATTGACGGCAAGTGGTGGATGTATAAAAGCGGTAACGATAATCAAATCCTTTCTGAACTTTTTATATGCTATCTGGGCAAGGCTCTCGGCTTGAATATGGCTGATTATGAATATGATGATGGCTATGTTAAAACAAAGGATTTTACTGACGGCAAGGTGAATTTTGAGCCGATTTGTTCTGTAATGGGTGATAATGAGGATTACAGTGATAATTTTGATTATTTTATGACTTTGTCAAAAGATATTGCTATTGATTATCTGAAAATGCTTTACCTTGATTCGGTTTGCTACAATATGGATAGGCATACAAATAATTATGGTTTGTTAAGAGATATTGAAACAGGCGAAATCATTTCACTTGCACCGAATTATGATAATAACATTGCACTTATTGCGAATGGTTATCCAAGTGATGTCAGCAGGGAAAAGGACGGTATTCTCCGATTTTTCTTTGAGTTTCTTGATAATAACAGTGCGGCGAAAGAACTGTTTAAATCGCTTGAAATACCTGTTATTACGAAAGAAATGATTATTGATTGTATGGATAAAATTCCTGTTAAGATAGACAGCGAATTTATTATTGATTTTATTTTGAACGGACAGAGAAAGCTCAAAGAATATATATCATAATGCCTATATTGATTTTGAGTTTAGTTTCATTAATATTTGAAAAACGCCTCCTATGGTAGAGTGAAAACTACTGTAGGAGGCGTTTTATGTGATAACATCACGGAAAATGATAAATCAAATGAATATAATAATACTGTAAACGGATGAAAGGATTATGCGTATGGATTACATCATTACATTTTTAGAAGGAATAATTTCTTTTATATCACCGTGTATGCTGCCAATGCTTCCGGTATATATTTCCTATTTTGCCGGGCAGAACAAAGATGACGGCAAAAGTCCTAAAATGATAGTTAAGGTTATTGCTTTTGTTGTGGGATTTACGGTTGTGTTTACGGCACTTGGTGTTTTTTCCGGAACACTTGGAAAGCTGCTTTCGGAATATCAAACCATTGTGAATATTGTTTCAGGTGTTATCGTAATATTGTTTGGACATTCTTATTTAGAGATTTTCCGTATTCCGTTTTTCAAGGGCATGAACAAAAGCTATAAAGTAACAGGAATTGCATCAGCCTTTCTGTTCGGTGCAATCTATTCCGTTAGTTTAACTCCCTGCGTTGGTGCTTTTCTCGGCTCTGCACTGATGCTTGCATCAAGTACAGGCGGTGCTTTAAAAGGTGCAGCGTTACTGCTGACATATTCACTTGGACTTGGTATTCCGTTTATATTATCGTCAGTTCTTATGGAAAAACTTTCAGGTGCGTTTACCTTTATTAAAAAGCATTATAAAATAATCAATTTGATTAGCGGTATTGCTTTGATTATCGTGGGAATTTTGATGGCGTTTGGTCTGCTTAATTCAATATTATCAATTACATTGTGAGGTGCATTAAAATGAAAAATAAAGTCTGGTTAATTGTTGCGTGCGTTTTTGCTGCAGTGATGGTGTTGGCTGCAGTTCTTTATCCTAAACTTTCGGAAAAGTATTCTATTGACAGTACTTCGGACAATAAAATTTCCGATGCTGTTATTCAGGCGGATGATTTCACGGTTTACGATTCACAAATGAATGAAGTTAAACTTTCGGATTATTTCGGAAAACCGATAGTCATAAACTTCTGGGCGTCCTGGTGCGGTCCGTGTAAGTCCGAACTGCCGGCATTTAATTCTCTTTATGAGAAATATAAGGACGATGTTGTGTTTCTTATGATAAATCTTACCGACGGACAGAGTGATACCGAAAGCAGCATCAAACAATTTGTATCTGATAATGGCTACAGTTTTCCTGTGTATTATGATTTGGAATATGATGCCTCCAATACTTATGGTGTGCGTTCTATTCCCGAAACCATATTTATATATGCTGACGGTTCACTTTATGATACAAGAGTCGGTGCTATGCGTGAGAACGTTTTGGAAAACTATATTAAACAACTGATAGGAGGAGAAAAATGAAAATCAAATTGAATTCTGATATGGAAATAGTTAAAACAGTGAAAGAGGGACTTAAAAAGACAGGCGGCTATTGTCCCTGCCGCATAGAAAAGACGGAGGATACAAAGTGTATGTGCAAGGAGTTCAAGGAGCAAATTGCCGATTCAAATTTTGAAGGCTTTTGCCATTGTATGCTCTACTATAAAGAAAAGTAATATCAGCATCAAATACCGTAATAAAATATAATAAGCTAATTTTAATCGGAGGAATAAGTATGGCGTCTAAACGATATTCGATTGTAGATAAGTCAGTTTGCGTTGCCTGCGGTGCCTGTGAAAACATTTGCCCGTTAGGGGCGATAAAGGTACATAAAGGATGTTTTGCAAAGGTTGCACAAGACAAATGCGTAGGATGCGGAAAATGCGAAAAGGTTTGCCCGGCAAACAGTATTACAATGGAAAGCAGGGTGAACATATGAAAACAAAGAAAAAGCATTGGTACGACTATTTATGGATATGGTCCATTGTATATTTTGCACTCGGTTTTTTCAATATTCTGTTTGCTTGGCTCGGTATGGTTGATTTTCTTTTGCCGCTCATACTCGCTGCATTTGGCGGTAACAAGTTTTTCTGCAACCACCTTTGCGGCAGAGGGCAACTCTATTGTAAGCTGGGCGGAGATCTCAAATGCTCCCGAAACAAGCCAACACCGAAATGGATGGCATCCAAATGGTTTCGATATGGTTTTTTGATATTTTTCCTTGCCATGTTCGGCAATATGGTTTTTCAGACCTACCTTGTGGCAAGCGGTTCGGAAAATCTTCGTTAAGCAATCAAAATGTTTTGGACATTCCGTATTACGTGGGGATTGAC
>VSOH01000078.1 GCA_009774735.1 Clostridiales bacterium | reverse complement strand
GCTTCTTGCCTCTGTAAGTATGGGCGGTGATTTTAATAATAGGGCTTTTTCAAACTATGCTGTAGGCTCTATATTTAAAATAGTAGTAGCTGCCTGTGCAATTGAGAACAATGTTAATTTACTGTATAATTGCAAAAGCTCAATAAAGGTCGGAGATACGAAATTCAGTTGTCAGAAAAATCATTCTCACGGATTACAAAATTTGAAAAGTGCACTGGCAAACTCCTGTAACTGTTATTTTGTTAATCTTGCATTAAAGCTAGGGGAGGATAAGCTGTATTCAACAGCAAAAAAATTTGGTTTTGCTGATTCGTTTAAACTATATTCCACCTGGAACATAAACGGCGGTCATTTCCCAACATTGGCATCTTTAGATTCAAAAGGACAGCTTGCTCTGCTCGGTTTTGGACAAGGACAGCTTACAGACAGCCCTATTCATTTTGCTTCAGTAGTTTCTTGTATTGCGAACGGTGGTAATTATCATTACCCGACACTCGAATTGATTGATATAGAAGAAAATGAAATTATCGGTGAAAGCACTGCTGAAACCCTTTGTGAATATATGCATTATGTTGTAACAGACGGAACCGGTTCCATGGCTGATTATGAGAATAAAACAGCAGGTAAAACAGCAACTGCTCAGTCAGGAATTTATGATAACAAGAGAGAAATACTCAACACATGGTTTGCAGGATTTTATCCCGCTGAAAATCCCAAATATACAATAGTTGTTCTGCGTGAGGATGGCGAAAGCGGAGCAGGGGATTGCTGTCCCGTTTTTAGAACAATAGTTGAAAAACTTGATAAAATGTAGTATAATGTCAAATGGTGATGTTATGCAAAAAAATAAGCTGAAAGCATTTTTAATTTACAGAATGCTTGAAGAACGCAGCGATGAAGAAAACCCTTTAACAACAAATGATATTATTGATGGTCTGGCAGAATATGGCATTGTATGTGAACGAAAGTCCGTTTACACTCAAATTGATGCACTTAATGAGCTTGGCTGTGACATAATTAAGGTGTTTACACCTAAGCGCGGTTATTTTCTTGCTAACAGACGCTTTGAAATTCCTGAGGTCGTTCTGCTTATTGATGCAGTTACGAGTGCCGGCTTCATTACACCGAAAAAGACAAAGTCACTGGTTGAAAAATTAAAATGCCTTGTTTCAAACGGACAGGCTGATTCACTTTTCAGCCGAGTGTATGTTGAAACAAACAGTGCAAAATGTGATAATGAGGAAATCTATATTACAATTGACCGTCTGCATGAGGCTATCAGTGAGAAGAAAAAGGTCAAATTTGTATATAAAAGACGTTCAGTCGATATTGAAAACAAAAGAAAATATACTGAAAAAACATTCAGAGTTTCTCCATATGCTTTAATATGGAAGGACGATCATTATTACCTTGTATGTAATAATGAGAAATATGACAATTTAATGAATCTGAGAATTGACAGAATGAAAAAGTTGAATATCCTCAGTGAGTCTGCAAGACCTGTCCGCGAAGTCAGCAGTTACAAAGATACTTTTGATGCACAGGATTATAGTGCCCGTATGTTCAATATGTTTTCAGGTGATAAATGCAGTGTTAAGCTGCGCTGTGCGCTTCACCTGCAGGAAGAAATGATTGATCGTTTCGGTTCATCAATACGCCTTACAGCAAATGAAGTGACTCATTTTGAAACCACTGTTGATGCAACAATAAGTGATGGCTTTGTTTCGTGGCTTATGCAGTATGGTGATGATGTAAAGGTGCTGGAGCCAAAAGAACTTGCCAATATGGTCAAGAAGCGAGCAAGAGCAATTTTAAATGTGTATAAATAGGTGATTTTATGAATGTTAAAAAAATATATCTTCCTGTTATTCTATCGTTTCTTTTGATTGTTGTATCTTTACCTGTAACTGCCGTTGTTTTTGCAAATGATATTGACTATTATTATGATGAATCAGACTCAGCTCTGCATATTATCGGCAGTGGTGCTATGGTGAATTATGAAGATGAATATTCTGCTCCATGGCGTACATATTCACAAACTGCAAAGAAAATAATTATTGAAGACGGCATTACTTCTATTGGTTCAAATTCGTTTGCAGGCTTTAGCAGAATCAGCAGTGTCGAAATTCCTGATTCTGTTAAAACAATCGGCAGCTCGGTTTTTGCATCCTGTTCTTCTTTAAAAGATCTGACTCTTTCACCCAATATAACCAAAATTGCAGACAGCTCGTTTGCCTTTGGTAAGGATGATTTTGTACTGAATGTTGATGCCGGCTCTTATCCTCTTTACTTTTCAGTGAAAAACAGTATTGATTTCAACTGTGATTCGATTGAATTTTCTGATTTTAAGGTTAGGATAGTAACACCGGGTATGCATGCCTATTATCCTATAAGACCAAAGCATGACTGCACAGTTACCTTTGCTTCATCTGGTAATTATTATACTAAGTGTTTTATTTATGACAGTAATTTCAAAAAACTGGTGACAGGTGAAAATAATGATGATTTGAATTTCAAGGTAACATATTCTTTTAAAGCAGGTGAAACTTATTATTTTGATGCATTAATGTGGGATACAGGTGATAAATGTACTTATAATGTAAAGGTCAATGTTAATAGTTTTGATTACAATGTATCTGCATATGCTATGGCTGATCCAAGCGGTGAGGCAAGTGATATTATGATTAATGAGCTTTTAGTTAACGGATATGAAATTGGTAATGGAACTGTTCTCTCTTTCACAGAAAGTCCTGCGGCATTGGACATAACACTTAATGGTAAAACGTCAAAAATCTTTGTAACCCCAAATTCAGATTCAAGACTTATTCTGCCGACCTGCGATGTTAATAATGACGGATATATTAATGCTAAGGATTTTGCCGTGATGAAAAAAGAAAACTCAAAATATCTTCCGTTATTTGATAAATTCATCAATTATAAAATATAGTTTTTCGTTATTCACTCCTGATATTTATCAGGAGTGTTTTCTTTCTGCTTTCTTATGAAAATATACAGAATTTACATACTCTGTGTTACGAATTTGTAATATATTTTATATTGAAAATCATTATATTATAATATACAATATAATGTGTATATTAATAGGTCTTTTGAGGTAAAAAGATGGGTAATTATATTTTGACAGGCAATGAATCATTAGGTATTGAATTTGGCTCAACCCGTATAAAAGCTGTTTTGATTGACGAATCCTGCAATCCGATTGCAACAGGCAGCTTTGACTGGGAAAACAAGCTGGAAAACGGTATATGGACATACCATACCGATGAAATATGGTCAGGACTTCAGGCTGCCTATGAAAGCCTTAACAATAATGCTGAAGAAAAGTTCGGAGCTAAAATAAAAAAGCTTTCATCAATAGGATTTTCTGCAATGATGCATGGTTATCTTCCTTTTGATAAAGATGATAATATGCTTGTGCCATTCAGAACATGGCGCAATACTATGACTGCAAGTGCTGCAAAAAAGCTGACAGAGCTGTTTAATTTCAACATTCCTCAGCGCTGGAGCATTGCACATCTTTATCAGGCGATACTAAACAATGAAAATCATATTGATGATATCACATATTTTACAACCCTTGCAGGCTATGTTCACTGGAAGCTTAGCGGTCAGAAAGTGCTCGGTGTCGGTGAGGCATCAGGTATGTTTCCCATTGACAGCAAAACCAATAATTATAACAATGAAATGCTTGAAAAGTTTTCGCAGCTTGATGAGGTTAAAGCACGTTCATGGAAAATTGATGAAATCCTGCCCAAGGTGCTTGCCGCAGGTGCAAACGCAGGTGTTTTAACTGAGGAGGGCGCAAAGCTTCTGGATCCGAGCGGAACTCTTGAAGCCGGTGCAGTTATGTGTCCGCCTGAGGGCGATGCAGGCACCGGAATGGTTGCTACAAACAGCATTGCTGTAAGAACGGGCAATATTTCAGCAGGAACTTCCATATTTTCGATGGTCGTTCTTGAAAAACCGCTTAAAAGTGTTCATGAGGAAATAGATGTTGTTACAACACCTACAGGTAAATCAGTTGCAATGGTGCATTGCAATAACTGCTGCACCGACCTTGATTACTGGTTTAATCTGTTTATCGAGTTTTCAAAGCTCAGCGGCAGCAAGTTGAGTAAAGCGCAAATTTATGATTTGCTGTACAATACAGCACTTGACGCTGACAACGACTGCGGCGGTCTTGTTTCATTCAACTATTTTTCCGGTGAACCTGTTACAGGAGTTGAAAGCGGAAGACCTTTATTTGTCAGAAGTGAAAACAGCTGCTTTAATCTTGCTAATTTTATCAGAGCACAGATTTATTCAACGATGTCAACCTTAAAAATCGGAATGGAAATTCTTGAAAAAGAGCAGGTTAAAATTGATTGCCTGACAGGTCATGGCGGTTTATTTAAAACACCTGTTGTTGGACAGAAGCTTATGGCAGGTGCAATGAATTCACCTGTTTCTGTTATGGAAACTGCAGGTGAAGGTGGTGCATGGGGTATTGCTGTTTTGGCAAGATATACTTTTGACAGTGAAGGTAAATCACTTGATGATTATCTGAACACAAAAATATTCAGCAGATATAAAAGCACTACCATTGAGCCTGATGAAAAAGATGTTCAGGGATTTAACGAATATCTTAAGCGTTATAAGCAAGCTTTGGATGTTGAAAAGTCAGCTGCATTGAATATATAGGGAGAGAAAATATTATGGCAATTAAGGATTATGAATTTTGGTTTGTTGTGGGAACACAGCATTTATATGGAACAGAGATTTTTGCAGAAATTAATGCTCATGCAAACGAAATGTCTGAGGAGCTTACAAATAAACTGCCTTGCAAGGTTATTGCAAAGCCTTGTGTAAAAACCGCAGATGAAATTCTCAATATAATGCAGGAAGCAAATAATACACCTGAATGTGCAGGTGTTATCACATGGATGCATACCTTTTCACCTTCAAAAATGTGGATTGCAGGCTTGAATGAGCTTAACAAGCCTTATCTACATATCAATACGCAATATAATCGTGACATTCCTTGGGATAGCATTGATATGGACTTTATGAATCTTAATCAGTCAGCTCACGGTGACAGAGAGCACGGCTATATTCATGCAAGAATGAGAAAAAAAGTCAAGGTTGTTGCCGGTTACTGGAAGGATGAGGCATTTCAAAATAAAATCAGTGTTTGGATGCGTGCTGCAGTGGGTGCTGCTGAGTCACGCAAGCTTAGAGTTCTTCGTATTTCGGACAATATGAGAAATGTCGCTGTAACAGATGGTGACAAAATCGAGGCACAGATTAAGCTCGGCTGGCAGGTTGACCACCATGGTGTCGGTGATATTATTAAATATGTTAATGCTGTGACTGATGATGAAGTTGATGCACAGATGGCTGAGTATGAAAAGAATTATGATATAGATACCGATAATATTGACGCAGTTCGTTATCAGGCAAGGGAAGAGGTTGCAATAAAGAAATTCCTTGATGAGGGCGGATTCGGAGCATTCCACACCAATTTTGAGGATTTACAGGAATTAAGACAGCTTCCCGGCTTGGCATCACAGGATTTAATGCGTCAGGGATACGGCTTTGGTGCTGAGGGTGACTGGAAAGTTGCTGCCATGACCAGAGTAATGAAGCTTATGGCTGAGGGAATGAAAGGCGGCACAGCCTTTATGGAGGATTATACATATCATTTTGAGCCGGGCGATGAAATGCTTCTTGGCTCACATATGCTTGAAGTATGTCCGACTATCGCAGGAACTAAGCCTAAAATTCAGGTTCATCCTCTTGGTATAGGTGACAGAGAAGACCCTGCAAGACTTGTTTTCAAAGCACAGACAGGTGATGCTATTGTTGTTACTCTTGTTGATATGGGTGACAGACTCAGAATGATCGTTAATGATGTTGAATGTAAAGAGCAGAAAAATGATATGCCTAAGCTGCCTGTTGCAGGTGTATTATGGAAACCGTTGCCATGTCTTCAGACTTCTGCAGAGGCTTGGATTTATGCAGGCGGTGCTCACCATTCGGTACTTTCTTATACTCTGACAGCAGATCATATGCGTGATTTTGCTGAAATTATGGGTATTGAATTTATTCATATAAATAAAGATACTGAAATCAATTCTTTCAAAAAAGAGTTGTTCTATAATGATGTAGCTTATAAGCTCGGTATGTAAGAGGTAAAATATGTTAGAGGAGTTAAAACAAAAAGTATTTGAAGCAAATCTTCAGCTTGTTAAATATAATTTAGTTGTACTTACGTGGGGAAATGTTTCTGCAATTGACAGAGAAAAAGGTTTGTTTGTAATAAAGCCGTCAGGTGTGCCATATGATACTATGAAGGCAGACGATATGGTTGTTATGGATTTGAACGGCAATAAGATTGAAGGGGACTTGAATCCATCATCTGATACCCCGACTCATCTTGAGCTTTACCGTAGCTTTAAGGACATCGGAGGAATTGTGCACACTCATTCCTCGTGGGCTTGCTCATGGGCACAGGCAGGAAGGGATATTCCTGCTTATGGCACAACCCATGCCGATTATTCAAATGGTGCAATTCCTTGTGCAAGAGGATTGACACAAAATGAGGTCGAGGGTGAGTATGAGCATAATACAGGCAAGGTTATTGTCGAAGAATTTAGTAAAAGATGTATTAATCCTACCGAATGTCCTGCTGTACTTATTCACAGGCATGGTCCTTTTACTTGGGGAAAGGATGCATTTAAAGCTGTTGAAAACGCCTTGATTCTTGAAGAAATTGCTAAAATGGCTTACAGAACAGAATCAATAGCAGGTTTTGCCGATAATTCCAATATCGGTATAGAACAGTATTTGCTTGATAAACATTATCAGCGTAAGCATGGTGTTAATGC
>VSOH01000077.1 GCA_009774735.1 Clostridiales bacterium | reverse complement strand
CCCTTATTATCATCAAGCTTTGGATACAATGCCTCAGCTCCCCAAAAATCTGCCAAAGTAATATCACTGCCTGAAGATGAATTTTTATATTTACAGGTATAGCAGGCTTCTTTCAAATTGTAGCCGGTCAAAAAGCCTTTCATATACGGATCGACAGTTATGGGATTAAAATATTTTTTTCCGTTTTCATAGCTGCAACAGAAGCAGCAGCTTGAATGCCAGCCTCTTTGCTTATCTCTGAACCTCAAATCAACTATTTTGGATTTCATCTTATTTTCTCTGTATTCAACATATGCATCAAGCATTTCCTGGCTTGGAATTCCGTGACAAATGAAATCTATTGTTATGAGATTTTCTGTTTGATTACCTAAAAAGCTTTTAAGCCCCGCAACCTGACATGGACAGCCACAGAATAAAACCTGCTTTCCGTCCTTTAATAAATCCTTTATTTTGTTAAATTCACCAACATTGTCACTTTGTGCATACTTTGAGCCACGCATACGCTTAACAGTTTCAATATCATCGGTAACAATATGCTTAACCTGAAAATGCTCTTCAAAAACAGCTCCTGCAACATATCCGCCGTCTGCAATTACTTTCTTAGCAATTTCAAAAAACATACCGCCTGATGAACTATTTGCTCTGATTTCATCATCAATACTATGACCTGCATACACCACAGGAAAGCCTTGTTCAACATTGAAAGTGTCGTTTATCTCAGGGCACACTCTATCACATTTTTGACAATTAATACATTTCACTGAATCTATTGCAGGATAGTTGAAACCATTTTCAGACACAGTAAAATCAATAGCTCCTGCAGGGCATATCTCAAAACAGGCCCTGCATAAACAACATTTATTCGGACTTACTTTATCAATCATCTATTCTACCCCATTCAATACTGTATTTAAATACGCTTTTGAATAATTTATCTGCAGCTCAAGCAATTCTTTAACTGCTGAATAATCAATTTCAGAAAATTCCTTATAATCACATACGATTCTGTCGTGAATTCCGACAGAATCCAGCAAATCTATCATTCTTGAGTTAATACCCTCCTGCCTTTTTATAACACAGAACTCCTTTTCATAAATCAATGAAAAAGCTGTTGCATGGAAGCTGTTAGACAAAACAAAGGCAGCATTTTTAATAAGAGATAAAAACATATCGGGACCATAATCCTCAAAGCTTTTATCACAATAATTATTACTATATAAGGAATATATTTTTAAATTATGTTCTTTTGCGTATTTAACCGCAAAATTCTTGACTTCCTCTGTACCCTCAAAATCATAGACTAAAATATAATCATCATCAAATTTTGCATTGCTCTCAATTTCATTCCAATGCTCTTTATTTAATAAAAAGACAGGATCCAACACAACCTTGGCATTATATATTCCCAGCTCATCTAAAATATCAATTGCAGATTTTTCTCTTACAGAAACAAAATCAATACTGTCGATTCTTTTTTTTATCTGAGGTTTTAACGCATCGGGAATTTCCGAAACAGAAAATGATGCAGCATATGTAGCTGTTACTTTTTCATCAGGAACAAATTGCAAATAGTAAGCAGGGTCTTTGCCGTTATCCATCATCGTGTTCCAAATCTGGTCACTGCCGGCAATAAACAAATCTGCATCAACAGGCTTAGACATTAATTCAGCAAAGGAATCATAATGATTTGTAAGCTTATAGTATTTTGACCTGAAGGCATCAAAATTCGCCTTTCTTGCACTTTTGTTATATTTTCTGTAAGACTTTACTCTACCGGGAAATTTTGCACAGATATAGGCAAATTTTAAAACAGGATTCGCTGCAAACCTTGGCGTTCCGCAATAAAAAGGTCTGAAATGCTTAAACCAATCAGGAACGTAGTCAATTATTTCAACATCATTATCCAGACTCTCAAGATAATGCATAAGTGCATAGGCCTGCAAATTTGCTCCGTGGTTATCTTCCTTATGACAAGTAATCGTTCTAATTTTCATACTATTTTCCTAATATCTTCTTCACATTATTTAAGCTTTTAACGCCCAATATTCTTCTCATGAATCTATTAAATTTTAATTTAGATTTTGATATGTCGCTCCAGCTCGCATCATACCAATGAATTGAATATGTATTTTCGGTTTTATTCAGTCGTCCCGTTATACTATCATAAGGGTTAAAATAATCTGTTGGATAAATTCTGACTTCGCCAACAAGCTGCTCCTGTCCATTTTGAACAAATCCTTTTTCAACAAGCAATTCAGTAGCAACATAAGGACAGGCAATCATATTAAAAGAACCATCTTCATTAATAAAAACTTTATCCCTATATGCATCAATGTGCTCTCTGAAAAACTCAATGCCTGCCTCTGAGCCAAAACCCAAACCCGAATTGACATATTCATTACTTTCAAATCCGAGAAATGCTTGATTTTCAAGCAAAGCATCAAAGCTTCTAATGACCTCCACATCGGTATCAAAATACAAACCGCCATTTTCATAAACGACCATCAGCCTTGCCACGTCACTGGCAAAGGCATATTTTTTAGCCTCAATCGCCTGCTCAACAAAAGGCATACAGTGAATATTAAAATTACTTTCATTCCATTCAATTATTTCATAATCAGGGCAAAACCTTTTCCAACTGTTTATGCACTTTTGAACACTGTCAGGCTTTGGATTTCCCCCAAACCAGCAATAATGAATTTTTTTAGGTATCATAATTTAATCCTCTATCAACTCATATAATTTATCTATTTCACTTTCATTTGAATAATTGGTATTTTTCATATTTTCAACAAGCTTATTAAGAAGTTCCTTGTCTGTCATAATCTCTGCAAGCGCATTTGCACAGCCCTGATTATCAAGCGGAACAATTATTCCGTCAAATCCGTTTTTAATCTGACTGCGGGCTGTCGGATAATCGGTTATCACAACCGGCTTATTTAAAAGCAACGCCTCACATACGGTAACTGCTTTGCCCTCATATCGTGACGGCTGAACGTAAATATCGCAAGCCTTTATATATGGATAAGGGTTTTCCTTTTTACCAAGAATTATGACAGTATCCTCCATATTAAACTTGGCAATTTTGGAACGAATAAGCTGCTCGTCACCGCCATATCCGATAATATACCATTTAAAATCAATACCCTTTGATTTGATAATGCCGGCAATCTCAGGAATATTGTCAAAATTTTTGGCTTCACAAAATCTGCCGATTGACAGCAGCTTAATATCAGGAGCGGATATTTCATCGCTAACCTCAAGCATATCTGCCTGTGACTCGATAAATGCTTTAGACGATATATTTTCTATTAATACAATTTTATTATCCAAAGACGGAAATTTTGTTAAAAAGGCTTTTGTTACATCTTTTGAAATTGAAATAATATGATCATATGCAGACCACATTTTCAGTTCGGAAACAATATCTAAATTCAAATAAGAATAATCGGTATGTATCCATGCTATTTTCTTTTTTGCATTAACCTTTTCCGTAACAAAATAATGAGGCGTCAAAAAGCTGATTGCCAGATCATACTCCTTATTGGAAATTATCGGCATATATTTTTTGGTATATTTATGACTGTATTCCAACATTGCTTCACTATTGCAATATGACATTTTTTTATTGAATTTTTCAGCATTTAGCTTTCCTTTAAGTCTTCCCAAAGCAATATCAAAATCACCGTTTTTTACAACATTCATTATGGGAATTGCCAATGATGAATACTTATTGTCAGACGGCAGAAGATTAACTCGTTTTGGAATAAGCTCCATAAGCTCCCCGTTGTGACGCATTAAAAACAAATCCACATCATATTCAGAATAATCAATACAATTGAGCAAAGCCAGCAAAGCTCTTTCTGCTCCGCCGATTTCCATTGCATGGGAAAAAACGAAAATTTTCTTTTTCATAGATTTCACCTAAAATCAACAGTTATAGTATTAATGATATGCACTTATATTTAATATATCGCTCATATAAGTACTGGATGACAGCTTCATAAAAATGTAATAATAAACTGAATATAAACCAAAGCATAATATTCTTATTACATCTTTCCAGCGTGAATTTGAGGGGAAATATTTAAGCGCCCAGCATAACAGTATAATGGAAAATGGCTGCGAATATATAATAAATCTGAAGAAAATCCAATACTTAATTGAAAATGCGGTAAATATAACCTGAAGAAGTGCCATATTAAAAACAACATTGACATGCTTTTCATTAGCCTTGATATCATCCTTTGCTACCAAAGCCAGTACAACAGGTACTAATTCAATTACAAGTCTTAAAGGATTAGTACCGTCATTACTTGAGGATATACCCGAACTATATGAATCACCATACTTTGAGTCACCCAATAACTCATTAATAAACTCACCGGTAATCGGATACGAAATAAATAATAAAGCACCGCCAACCAAAAACCAAACTGAGTATTTGGAAAATGCCGGTATTTTACAAAGGAAGTAAATTAAAAGGAACATATAAGCAGAATTATGAAATTGTGCTGCAACCAAAACGATTAATGCATATTTTAAAAATTTCTTTTGCTCAATCAAAGGAAAAGCTGCAAAAAGCAATGCGGCTGCAAAGCTCTGACGGATTGCACCCATTTGTGTCCAATAAAACTGTGTGGCAATAAAAAGAAATACTGCCAAATCAAAATCCTTTGAATATTTATCAAGCATTGATACTGTAATGGTTACGGTAACTGCTGAATAAAACATCAAAAATACCCAAGAATCTTTTGATATATATGCCTTGATGAATCTGTTTATAAAGGTAAATGCCCAGTCGCCCTGAAATAATTGAAGCTGATTTTTAACATAATCACTAAAATCAGAGGTCATTCTGCCATACTCAAATATATAAGCACCTGTATCATTCCATGAGCTTCTGAGTCCTGCAAGCAACACCAATATAAGCATTACAATAAAAACAAAGAAAAAGTTCGCACGATCTTCATTCTTCAATGAACCATCTGAGTTAAAACGCAATGCTTGTTTTCTTGCAAAAATCTTACCTAAAAACGCAATAAAAGGTACAACATATAGAATAGCTAAATAAAAAGTCATAATTAGTTCCTTTTGTCCTGTTTATCGTGATAATCTCTCATTAAGCTTGCAGGCATAATTGCACCTGCATAGGGTCTTAGTACGTTAATATACTTTCTTAAAGGAAAATTCATCATTTTATAACAATGAATCAGGCATATCGAAATCGTAAATGCATTTTTCAGATTTCTTCTTCTGCCGTAAGTATTTGTATTTTCTCGTACTCTGTAAAGAGGTTCATCCAAATTATAAGTTAACATATCCTTATTTGATGAGAGTGAATACCAAAGATACTGATCCTCACTTCTCTGTGCATACCATTTTTCACAATAACCGCCAAGTCTGTCATACATTTCCTTGCGGCACATAATTGTCCCGTGAAAGCATTGTCTTTTTTTATTTGTATCAAAACAATTTTCACATTTTCTGATACCATACTCATTTCCGTCATCATCAAACGGAATCATCGCTGTTCCGACAACAATGTATTGTGGATTATTGTTCAGAAAATCAACTTGTCTTTCAAATCTGTTTTCAGCAGAAATATCATCACCATCCATTCGGGCAACATATTCCCCTGTAACATATTTCAAACAATGATTAAGGGTAGCAGGCAGCTTTTTATTTGATTCATTTCTGATAAGAATAATTTTGTCTGCATACTTATCTGCATATTTCTTTGCAACAGCATATGTATTATCTGAAGAACCATCATCGCACATTATAAGTTCCCAATTTGTATATGTCTGATTTAAAATTGATTCAATTGCTTCTTCCAACGTAGATGCACAATTATAAATTGCCATTATTATTGAAACTTTTTTACTTGTGTCCATAATACCGGCTATCCCCTTCCTATCAATTTTTTGATTACTGAAAGTAAAATAAATACACCTGTTGCAAAATTCATTTTTGCAAACAAAAAAAACACCTTCCAATGAAGCGGAAAATACTGCAGCGTAAATTTTTTATATGCTGCTCTGAATTTTTTCGATGCAATAATTGCCTTTATATTTTTTATTTTTTTAGAAAAACAAACCTTGTTATCCAGCTCGTTTAAACCAAGACCGATTATGCTCATTGATATACGATTATGCAATGCCTGTTCAAACTCAGCACCTAAGTCGTTATCAGAAATACACAATTCCATCAAATCATATAGATGTTGCCACTGAACAAACAGTTTTTCCTTATATGTTGAAGTAAGTGAAGTATTATTATCTTTTCTGTAATGATTCAAACAGTCGGCAATATAATACGCCGATTTTACGTTTTTCAATGCATAGCAATTAAATAATGCGTCTTCTGTACCGATTTCTTTTGTATCAACAAACTTAATGTCCTTAATCAGCTCCAAACGGTACAGCTTTCCCCATGCCGTTACCAATGAATCAGCATTTTCAGGTTCAGACAGCTCACTTTCGGTTAAACCAAAAATTCTTCTGTGAAGTTTTTTACAGCCAATACTGTCAAATGTTAAATCACATTCACCCAAAATCATTTTTTTCTTCTGTGTATTTGCAAATTCTCTGATGTAAGACCATATGATTAAATCATAATTATCTTTATTAATTTTATCAGCTGCTTTCTCACAGGTTGTATGCTCAATCCAATCATCAGAATCAACAAACATAATATAATCACCATGAGCTGCAGCAACACCTGTATTTCTGGCACCTGAAAGCCCTTGATTGCTCTGTTCGATGATTACTATTCTGCTGTCATTCTGCGCATATTGCTTACATATACCCAAGCTATTATCAGGACTTCCGTCAATAACACAGATTATTTCTAAATTATTGTATGTTTGTGCAACAATTGAATCAAGACATTGAG
>VSOH01000076.1 GCA_009774735.1 Clostridiales bacterium | reverse complement strand
GTATATAATAACACAAAATATATATTATGTCACTAACTTTTTATTTTATTTGCTGCCGTAAATGCTTTTGATGGCAGACAGTGCACCGCCTGAAACTGCGTTTTCGGATTCATCACCGAATACAAGAACGAGATTTTTATTGCCTTGCTCAATGTCAAGCGTTATTTCAATTTCGCCATTTAACATTGGTGCCTCAGAGATATTCTCGGAAAGCTCAGACAGCTTTCTGTCAAGAAAATTGTCGTCACTGAGCTTTGCGAGGAGCTGGAAGGTTGAGTAGTCCTTTTTTAGATTATCGGCAAATGTGCCTGCAACCTCCTGTAAATCCTTGTTGATGATTTTAACTGTAACCTGCTTATTGTCAATATCAATGTTCGTTATTTCATAGCTGAGATTTGAAAAGATGGCTTTGCCTAAATCGGCGAACTGCTGATGCTTTTCGGCATAGCCCATTATGATGGTAAGCGTGGGTGAATCAACATACTTCTTTAGTTCGTCCGTATCAAAGCTTTTGAGTGCATCAAATGAGTTTTCAACGGTTTTTGTAATGTTTGCCTCTGTCATATCGTTATTAGTTGATGAGCAGGCTGTAAAGCACAATAGCATAATTATTGCACAAAGTGCCGCACTGATAATTTTTTTCATAAATGTAATACTCCTTTTTCTGCATTTACTGCATATGCATATTATTATATATAATTATAAACTTTTTGGCAATATTTTTTAAAATTATTATAAAAAAATTGCATATTGTAATCATATGTGGTATAATCCAGTAGACTGGCTACATTATGTAGTTATTTATCAAATTGACTCGAATATGGAGTGTTCATATGAATTGCTCCGTTTTTATCTTTAAGGATGTTATAAATGAATGATAAATTAAAAAAGTATTTCGGACCTACAAAATTCAAAAGATTATTTGATATAGTGGTGTCGTTTTTTTCATTAATTATTCTGTCACCGCTGTTTTTGATTATTTGTATTGCTAATCTGCTTACCCCGAATACAAGTGTTTTCTTTTCTCATGAAAGAAGAGGAAGAAGGGGCAAACCATTCAAAATATATAAATTTCAGACAATGAAAAATAATACACCGAATGTTGCAACAGGACAGCTTGAAAATCCGGAGCAGTATATCACAAGAGTGGGTAAATTTTTGCGAAAAACCAGTCTTGATGAGCTTCCTCAGCTCTGGAATATTTTAAAGGGTGATATGAGTTTTGTCGGTCCGCGTCCCCTGATTTCATCAGAGATGAGGGCTCATCGTTTCAGGCTTGAATCAGGTGTATATCGTTTCAGACCGGGTCTTACGGGTATGGCGCAGATTAACGGCAGAGATGAAATATCATTTATGAAAAAGATGAAATTTGACAAGCTTTACTGCGATAACTGGTCGCTTAAGCTTGATTTGGTTATCCTTTTGAGAAGTGTCGGAGTTGCTCTTAAGCAAGAGGGTTATCAGGAGGGCACTATCCACAGACGATAAATTGCGAATATATATTGGAGATATATTTTATGGAAAGAAATTTTATTGACGGTTATACTGAGTGGCAGTCCAATCCCGAAATTGTCGGTGTTAACAGATTGCCGCAGCATGCGACCTTTATGCCATATGACAGTATGGAGGAGGCTAAGAGATGCGACAGATATGCATCCTCACGCTGTAAGCTGCTCAACGGCAAATGGAAATTTAAGCTTTATAAGAATTATGCATACAGACCGACTGATTTTGCACAGCCCCATTATGACACGCATAACTGGGATACTGTTATTGTGCCCTGCTCATGGCAGATGCAGGGATATGATCAGAATCAGTACTGCAATGTGCGTTATCCATGGGAGGGGAGCGAGGATATCTGTCCGCCTAATGCACCCACCAAACACAACCCTGTCGGATGCTATGTTAAAAAAATCAATGTTAATCAGAGTTTGCTTTCAAAAAGAGTGGTGCTTTGCTTTGAGGGTGTTGAATCTGCATTTTATCTTTACATAAACGGCGAAAGAGTCGGTTACAGCGAATCAACCTTCCACCGCAGTGAATTTGATATTACAAGGTATCTTGTGGAAGGCTCAAATGTTATCGGTGTTGAGGTGTACCGCTGGTGCACAGGCTCCTGGCTTGAATGTCAGGATATGTGGAGAATGGGCGGTATATTCAGAGATGTTTATATTTATACCACTGAAAGGCAGTATATACGAGATTTCAAGGTTACTGCAAATCCTGATGTTACATTAAGTGATGGTTATGCTGAGGCAGAGGTCAGAACGAACGGTACATATGAAACACTGAGCATTGATATGTGTATTATTGATGATGCAGGGCTTACTGTTGCTCTCGACTGCCAATATGCAGATGAGGATCATGTTACTAAGCTTAAGGCTATCGTTGCCGATGTTAAGCCGTGGTCTGCAGAAAGTCCATATCTTTATACGCTTGTGTTAACACTTAAGGATAATGGTGTTCCTATTGAATATATAAGCCAGAAAATTGGTTTCAGAACCGTTGAAATCAAAGACGGCATTATCAGAATTAACGGTGAAAGAGTTGTGTTCAAGGGGACAAACCGCCATGAATTTGACTGCCGTACAGGAAGATATGTAACCGAGGAAACCATGCGTTATGACCTTGAGGTTATGAAACGGTCAAATATTAATGCAGTGCGTACCTCACATTATCCGAATGCTCCGCGTTTTCTTGAGCTTTGTGATGAATACGGTCTTTATGTAATTGATGAAAATAATATGGAAACTCATGGTACAGGCTGGTCAACAATAATCGGCTGTCCTCAGCTTCCGGGCTCAAGACCTGAATGGGAAAAGGCTTGTATGGAGCGTATGAAGGCTACATATAACCGTGATAAAAATGTTACAAGTGTTGTTTGCTGGTCACTGGGCAATGAGTCATTGGGCGGCGAAACACCTAAAAAAATGTATAAGTATATTAAGAATGCAGATTCTACACGCTTTGTGCATTTTGAGTGTCACCGTGCACCCGACGAAAAGGAGCTTTCCGATGTTCAGTCAAAAATGTACTATAAGCCATGGGAGTGTGAGGAGTATGCATTGACTCAGCGTGACGGCAGACCCTTCATTCTTTGCGAATACACGCATGCAATGGGCAATTCCTGCGGTTCAACGGATGAATATACAAAGCTTTGGGATAAGTATCCCTGTCTGCAGGGCGGCTTTGTATGGGACTGGGTTGACCAGAGCATTTTAACCACTGACGAAAACGGCGTTGAATACCTTGCCTACGGCGGTGACTTTGGTGAAAATCCTCACGATGGTCATTTCTGCGGAAACGGTCTTTTGTTTGGTGACAGAAAGGAAACACCAAAGTTAGCCGAAATTAAAAAGCTTTATCAGAATGTTGATTTCAATGCTGTTGATGCTCAAAGGGGTATGATTGAAATCAAAAATAAGTTTATGTTTACAAATCTGAATGAATATGAGCTTTATTGGTGTCAGTGCTCCGATAAGGGTATTTTCTGCAGCGGTACGGTTGATATTAATCTGCCTGCAGGTCAGAAGAAAATTGTTGATCTTGAGCTCAGCAGAGTAAATAATACCGAATGTTATCTAAACCTTGAGCTTAGAACCAAAGAGGAAACTTCCTGGTGTGAAGAGGGGCATATTGTTGCCTGCGAGCAGTTTATTATTAATGAATTTGAAAATACATATGATGAGCTTGAATCTGATGCTGAATTGATAATTGATGATACCTATGGCTCACTCAGAATCATAAGTGATGATGTGAATGTGCGTTTTGAGAAGAGAGAGCGTAATCAGCTTTATTCCATCAAGGTAGGCGGTGAAGAACTGCTTCAGCAGCCTATGCGTCTTAATTTCTGGAGAGCTCTTACTGATAATGACAGAGGCAGCAGAGCCGGCTCAAGGCTTGGCTGCTGGCGTGATGCCGGTGATACACCGGGTATTTACAACAACACAAAATGGTCAATTCAAAATTATAAAATACTTGAAAACGGCAGAAAGGTTATCGTTACCTGCGGTGCAACGGTGTGCACACAGCCTGAATGCAAGGCTGTTGTGGTTTATACAATCACCTCAAAGGGTATTGAGGTTGATTTGCAGTTTTCACCGGATGATACTTTGCCTGAAATTCCTGAAGTTTCAGTATTATTTGAACTGCCTAAGGATTTTGAAAATGTAACATATCTCGGCAGAGGACCTGAGGAAAATTACATTGACCGCTGCAACGGTACAATGATAGGACTGTATAACACAACTGTTAACGATATGTGGGTTGATTATCTTAAACCACAGGAATGCGGAAACAGAACAGGTGTACGCTATGCAACAATTGTCGGTGACAAAAAGGTATTTTCCGTGATTGCCCAGCCTCAGATGGAGATGAATATATGCCACTATCTTCCTAAGGAAGTTGAGGAGGCTTGGCATAAAAAGGAATTGCCTGAATATAATAAAACTGTTGTAAGGCTTATTGCAAGACAGCAGGGTGTGGGTGGTTACGATAGCTGGGGTGCTCACTGTAATGATGTGTATAAAAATAAAACGGACAGGATTTATCGTCTGAAATTTCAAATCAGATTTTAAACTTAAGTGTGTTCAGTGTTTTGGTGTCTATTAAAATGTTATAAAAATTTAACTTGACATTTCTATGTAAAAGGAATATATTTTCTATTGTATCGAATTAAGGGGGAAATACCCTTTATATGATAAGATTAAGAGAGGATTATTATGAAATCTATAAAAGAGACAGTAATGTCTGTTGCAATTAAAAATGCTATTAAGTATGCACGTAAGGATTTTAATGCCAATGCACCGAAAATTCTCAGCCTGCTTGAAGCTGCCGATGTTAAAAAGGTTAACAGAAGTACATATGCCGGTTTACATAAGGTAATTGATGACCCTGATAATAACTGGATGATTTTTGCTAAAAAGCTTATTTGTGATACCAATATCAATGTTGTTGAAAAGCTTGTCCCCCCTGCACTCAATGTTGCAATCAACAGCTATTCAAAAAGAATGAAGGCTATTGAGGAAAACGGCTGTAATGTTCCGTGGGCAATTCTTATGGATCCGACTGCTGCCTGCAATCTTAAATGTAAGGGCTGCTGGGCTGCTGAATACGGCAAGAACAGCCAGCTTTCATATGATGATTTGGCAAGAATTATCCGTGAGGCTAAAGAACTTGGTACATATATGTTCCTTTATACAGGCGGTGAGCCGACAATCAGACGTGCTGATTTAATGCGTCTTTGCCGTGAAAATCCGGATTGTATTTTTATGAGCTTTACAAACGGAACTCTTATTGATGACAGCTTTGCTGATGAAATCGGTGAGGTCGGCAATTTCCTTCCTGCTTTCTCAATTGAGGGATATGAGGAGGATAACGATTTCCGCCGCGGTGATGGTACTTTCAAAAAGTGTACTGCTGCAATGAAGCGTCTTAAGGACAGAGGTATTCCGTTTGGGGCATCACTTTGCTATACAAGCAAAAATACGGATGTGCTGTCAACTGATGAATATATGGATTGGCTCATTGACCAGGGCGTAATGTTTGCTTGGTTCTTTACATATATGCCTACAGGCAATGGTGCGGTTACAGATTTAATGGTGTCACCTGAGCAAAGAGGTCTTATGTACAAAAAGGTGCATGAGTGGCGTCATACAAAGCCTATTTTTGCAATGGATTTCTGGAATGACGGTGAGTATGTTCAGGGCTGTATAGCAGGCGGACGTCATTACTTCCATATCAATGCAAACGGTGACTGTGAGCCTTGTGCTTTTGTTCATTATTCAAATGTTAATATTAAGGAGTGCTCTGTGCTTGATGCACTGAAGAGCCCGCTCTTTATGGCGTATAAGAAAAATCAGCCTTTCAATAACAATATGCTGCGTCCTTGCCCGGTGCTTGATAACCCCGGTGCTATCAGTAAAATGGTTGCAGAAACAGGTGCATATTCAACAGAGATGGAAAATCCTGAGAGCGCAAATGAGCTGTTTGACAAAACAATTGCCGCTGCAAAGGCTTGGAAGGTTAAGGCTGATGAGCTGTTTGACCGTGATAAATTCATCAAAAATCATATTAAAGATGAGAATATGTATAATTTTGAAATTGCTGACGAGGACAGACTTTTCGGTGAGTTTGAAAAAACAGAGTAAATTATTATGGTCTTTTGCCTATAATATAATTAATGCAAATATCAACAATCAGTGTGCAATAATGTATTGCACACTTTTTGTACTATAAAGGAGTTTAAAATATGAACACGGGTATATTGATTGCAATGATTGTTCTTGTATTGATGAGCGGCTTTTTTTCTGCATCGGAAACAGCATTTTCATCTTTGAATAAGGTAAAGCTTAAAGCAATGATGAAAGAGGGGGAAAGCAACAAAAAAATTGAGAGAGCCCTGAAGCTTTCCGAGGATTATGATGTTGTTTTGTCAACCGTGCTTATCGGCAATAATATTGTTAATATTGCCTGCACATCACTTGCAACATTATTTTTTACAGGATTGCTTGGTGATAACAGCGATCTTGGCGCTACCGTATCAACAGTGGTTATGACAATTGTTGTTCTGATTTTCGGTGAGGTGACTCCCAAAACCTACGCTAAAGAAAAGGCAGATAAGGTAGTTGTTGCATTTACACCCATTATAAAAGCCTTTATTATTATTTTTTCGCCGCTCAATGTTTTCTTTAAAGCATGGAAAAAGCTGATGAACAAGGTGTTTAAAACAGGCGGTGTTGAAACCATAACGGAAGAAGAGCTTAAAACCTATGTTGATGAGGCCCATACCGGCGGTGAAATTGATGAAAATGAAAGTGAGCTTATACGTTCATCCATTGAATTTGATGACATTGATGTAAGTGATATTTTAGTTCCGCGTGTTGATGTGGAAGCCGTTGATAAGTATGCCCCACTCACTGAAATTGAGGCAGTTTTTAACCGTACCAATTTCAGTCGTCTGCCCGTTTATATTGATGATATTGACAGTATTGTCGGTGTTATTCACCATAGGGATTTTGAAGCAGCAAGAA
>VSOH01000075.1 GCA_009774735.1 Clostridiales bacterium | reverse complement strand
GAAGATTGCACTGAAGCCAACAAAGCTTGATTCATCATCATTGAGCATCTTAAGAAGACCCTCAGCCTGAGCAGGTGAGAATGCACCCATACTCATTGCAATGAAGTTACGGATTGGAATCTGAGTTGCCATTGCAGCAAGCATCTTACCATCACCGTTGGCATCACTGCCCATACCTGACATAATCTTTTCAATAAGACCGCAGAGTCTGCCGCCCCACTTTGTATGACGAGCATCATTCAGACAGCAGTACAAATCAATCTTCTTATTCTTATCAATTTCAGGACTTGGCAATGCACCGTAAACAGCCGCAAAATCGTCACGTGTGATATTTGCAACATCGTTATAATAGTTAGGAGCAGTTGCTCTGTAATCAGGAATTGCAGCATCAACTGTTGACTCAACTGTCATTGTAGCTGTTAATCTGATATCACGGCTTGAAGCTGCAACCATAATATCAAACTCACCTGTTTCAACCTGCCAATCACCAAGCTCTACGTTATAGAAAGCAAAAGCTCTCTTTGAAAGCTCGAGTGAAACCTCTGCCTCCTCGCCTGCCTTAATGAATACCTTCTTAAAGGCTCTGAGCTCTTTAACAGGACGATAGATTGTTGATTCCTTATCAGCAACATAAACCTGTGCAACCTCTGCACCGTCAACGTCACCTGTGTTCTTTATTTTGAATGAAACGGTTACAGTGTCTGTATCCTTAATCTTATCAGCAGACAGCTTAATATCGCTGTATTCAAATGTAGTATATGAAAGACCGTGACCGAATGGGAAAAGGACTTCCTTCTTAGCAGCATCGTAATAACGATAGCCAATAAATACAGACTCTCTGTGCTCACTTGTCACAGGACCGCCCGGATAGTTGCCGTATGTAGGATTATCACTGAATGAAAGCGGATAGGTTTCAGATGTTTTACCTGATGGGTTAACTGCACCTGTAAGAATGTTAGCAACTGCAGCACCGCTTGCCTGACCGCCTAAGCCTGAGTTAAGGAGAGCCTTAGCATCGTCAACCCAAGGCATATGCACAACAGAACCGCCTGCAAGAACAACTGCTGTATTCGGATTTGCAGCAGCTACTGCTGAAACGAGTGCGTTGTGATTTGAAGGCATTTCAATGCTCTCTCTGTCATATCCTTCACCCTCAAATTCTTCAGTAAGTCCAACAAAAACAACAGCAATATCGCAAGCCTTTGCAGCAGCACAAGCCTCTTTGATAAGCTGGTCGTCGCTCTTTCTGTTCTTATCCTTCTTTGTAGGAGCTGATTTATAATAGCCCTGTGCATATGTCATATCAACACCGAGCTTCTTCATCTCGTCAAAAGCATTTGAAAGCATTGTTGGGTTGATAACGGATGAACCTGCACCCTGGAAACGAGGAGCCTTAGCCATTTCACCGATAACAGCAACCTTCTGTCCCTTCTTAAGAGGAAGGAGGTTATCGTCATTCTTAAGAAGAACCATTGAGCCCTCAGCAATCTTCTGAGCAATTTTATGGTGAGCATCCTTATCAAAAGTATGAGCTTTTTCAAGAGCAGGCTTTGATTTAACAATCAAATCAACTACCTTGTCAACTCTCTCATTAAGAACATTTTCATCAAGCGTTCCGTTCTTAACAGCTTCAATAATTCTCTTTGTATTCAGTGTACCTGATGAAGGCATCTCAAGGTCTGTGCCTGCCTTTAAGCCCGGAATACGGTCAACTGATGCACCCCAGTCTGTAACCAGCAGACCCTCAAAGCCCCACTCGTCACGAAGCACTTTTTCCTGAAGCCATTCATTCTGTGAAGCATAAACACCATTAATACGGTTATATGAGTTCATAATTGTCCATGGCTGTGCTTCCTTAACGGCAATCTCAAATGCAGGGAAATAAATCTCACGCATCGTTCTTTCGTCGATAACCTCGTTAAGCACCATACGGAATGCTTCCTGTGAGTTACAAGCAAAATGCTTGAGTGAAGTACCAACGCCCTTTGACTGAACGCCGTTGATTACTGCAGCAGAGCATTTACCTGCAAGCAGCGGATCTTCACTGAAATACTCAAAGTTACGTCCGCAAACAGGTGAACGCTTAATATTTGTACCGGGACCGAGAATGGTTGAAACCTTTTCCTTTAAGCATTCCTGACCCATAGCCTCACCCTCTGCTCTGAGAAGCTCCTCATCCCATGAACAGGATGATGTTGCAGCAGGTGGGAAACAAGTGGTAGGTACTGAGTTACCAAGACCGATGCCGCCGCTCTTGCTCTTCTCTCCTTCAGGCTCGACATAATCCTTGCCCTTCTGCTTACGCAAGCCGTGAGGTCCGTCTGTAATCATAATTTCCGGAAGACCAAGCTCCGGTGCTGACTCTAAATGCCAGTAGTCATGACCTGAAACAAAAGCAGCCTTCTGCTCCAATGTCATTTTTTTAATAATCTCTGGGTGTTTCATTAAAAAAACGCTCCTCTCAAATTTTTACAACTACCATTATACAATAAAAATACATTCATTACAACAATTATTTTTGTGAATTATGACCATTATTCTTTGATAATATCATAATTCTTAAATGATTAACACGGCATAATAAAACCTCCCTGCAGCATAGCAGAGAGGTTTTGGTATTATTTAATTAATTCACGGATTACAGCCTCAGCCTTTTTGACATCAGCCTTACCCCTTGAGTTCTTCATAACATAGCCGAACATAACATTGATAGCCTTATCCTTGCCGTTTTTAATATCCTCAACAGCCTTTGGATTTGCATCAATTGCTCCCTGACAAAGCACTCTTAAGTCATCATCACTCAAGCCTGCAAGGTCGTCTTCTTTAACATACTCCGTAACATCCTTACCGCTTTCAAGCATCTGTGCAAGAACTTCCTTCGCCTTATTGGCACGGATTTTCTTTTCATCAATCAGCTTAACAAGAGCTGCAAGCTGTGAGGAGGTAATTTTGATTTCAAAATTTTCCTTATCCTCTTCTGTCTGCAGGGTTGCAAAAACAGGACCGATAATCATATTAAGCACATTGCCTGCACTTGCACCCGCATGGACAGCACCGTCAAAAAATGCAGTAACATTTTTATATTTATAAATAAGTCTTGCATTATTTTCAGGCAGACCCATTTCCAGATATCTTTTGAGCTTTGCATCAGGCAGCTCAGGAAGTGACTCTCTGATATTTTCAACCATTTCAGGTGAAATATAAAATCTTAATATATCGGGTTCAGGGAAATAACGGTAATCATCTGCATTCTCTTTGGTACGCAGAACATAAACAGTGTCACTGTTGGCATCATAACGCATGGTGGACTGAATAACCTTTTCGCCTGAATCAAGGATATCCTCCTGTCTTTCCATTTCAAGCTCCATAGCTCTGACAATGTTTGAAAGAGAGTTGATATTTTTAATCTCTGTTCTTGTGCCCCATGGCTCACCTTTTTCGTGAAGTGAAATATTAACGTCACAGCGCATAGAGCCTTCCTGCATCTTACAGTCGGAAACACCAACATTACGCATAATAAGCTGAAGCTTTTCGGCATATTCTCTTGCTTCCTGCGGCGTTTCAATATCTGCCATTGAAACGATTTCAATAAGAGGAACACCACCGCGGTTGTAATCAACATAGGTATAGCCGCCGTCGTGAACAAGCTTACCTGCGTCCTCCTCAATATGAATACGCTCAATTCTGATTTTTTTACCGCTGTCAAGCTCAATATAACCGTTAACACAAACAGGCTCATCAAACTGAGAAATCTGATACGCCTTAGGTAAATCAGGGTAAACATAGTTCTTTCTGTCCATATGTGAATTATTATTAATATCGCAGTGAACAGCAAGACCTGCTCTTACAGCATACTCAATAACAGACCTGTTAAGAACGGGAAGCGCACCCGGCTGACCTGTGCAGACAGGACAGCAATGCGTATTCGGCTCACCGCCGAATTGTGTAGTGCAGCCACAGAAAATTTTAGTTTTTGTAGCAAGCTCGATATGTGTTTCAATACCGCAGACTAACTGATAGCTCATATTGCTGCACCTCCTTCAAAATCAGATACACCGATTTCGGCATTTTTTTCATAGAAATAAGCAGCACCGAGAATGGTCTTTTCGCTGAACTTTTTACCGATAAGCTGCATACCGATCGGAAGCCCGTTGCTGTCATTTTTAACAGGAACACTGATTGCAGGAACACCTGTAATATTAATCGGAACAGTTGCAATATCACTTAAATACATATCAACAGGTGAAGCACCCTTGTAGTTAAGCGGGAATGCAGTATTTGGTGCTGTCGGCGCAATCAGCAAATCACAGCTATTGAAAATTTCGTCAAAATCAGCAATAAGATTTTCACGAAGAAGGCATGCTTTTTTATAGTAAGCGTCATAATAGCCTGATGAAAGCACATAGGTGCCAAGCATAATTCTGCGCTTAACCTCGTCACCGAAGCCCTCTGTACGGGTTTTTAAAATCATTTCCTCCACGTCATTAAAGCTTTCAGGTCTGTAGCCATAACGTATACCATCATATCTGCCGAGGTTTGAGGAAGCCTCCGCACAGGCAATAATATAGTAAACAGGCAGTGCCTGCTTCAAAACAGGCAGACTGATTTCTACAATCTCTGCACCGTAATCCTCATAGAACTTGACAGCACTGTCAATAGCTTCCTTAAGCTCAGGGTTAATACCCTCAAAATATTCCTTTGCGACACCGATTTTCAACCCCTTAACGTCAGCACGGTCAAGAGTGTCCGCAATATTGCCGAACTTAAAATCAACACTGGTCTGATCATTGGCATCCACACCTGCAATCGTGTCAAATACAAGGGCAGTATCCTTAACGGAGTTAGCCATAACACCTATCTGGTCGAGTGATGAGCCGTAAGCAATAAGACCGTAACGTGAAACTGCACCATAGGTTGGCTTAAGACCAACAATACCGCAGAAGCTTGCAGGCTGACGGACAGATCCGCCTGTATCGGAGCCGAGAGCATATGCAGCAAGGTTTGCACAAACAGCACTTGCTCCGCCGCCTGATGAACCGCCTGTTACGTGGTTAACATTTCTTGGGTTAAGCGGTGCACCATAATACGATGTTTCACTGGTTGAGCCCATTGCAAATTCATCCATATTGGTTTTGCCGAGCATAACTGCACCCTGTGCCTTAAGCTTTGTCCAGACAGTTGCATCATAATAGGGTCTGAAGCCTGTAAGAATTTTTGATGCACAGGTAGTCAAATCACCGTCACTGCAGATATTATCCTTCAGTGTCATAGGAATACCCGTTAATGCAGTTGCTTTGCCGTTCGCAATCAATTTATCGGCAGCCTTTGCGTTTTCAATTGCCTTATCAAAGGTGGTTGAAACATAGGCATTGTATTTTTTATTATCATTTTCAATAGCGGCAATATATTTTTCAGTAAGCTCTACCGATGAAATATCACCGTTTTTAAGCATTTTTGATAAAGGTGAAATAAGCTCTCTCATTTATATTCCTCCCTTAACACAGAACATACCCTTTGAGCCGCTGACATTTGAAAGAATTTTTTCATTCGGCAATGATTCCTTAACAACATCTGCACGGAATTCCTCGGCAGGTGTTGCAGTTGAAGATACGTTCCTGATTTTATCAGCATCGCCCTCAACCGAGTTATTGATTGTATCGGCAAAGGCAATAATATCATCCATATCTTTAATTATTTTATCAAGCTCCTCGTCCGAGAACTCAAGACGTGCCAGACGGGCAAGCTTTAAAACTTCATCCTTGGTAATCATAATTACACCTCGTTTTAATTTGGTAAATTATTACTTTCTCAATTTAATATGAACCTCACGAAGCTGCTGCTCTGTGATTTCATTAGGTGCACCGCACATCAAATCCTGAGCCTTGCCGTCCATCGGGAAAGCAATAACCTCACGGATATTTTCCTCATTTCTCAGGAGCATAATCATACGGTCAACACCCGGTGCCATACCTGCGTGCGGAGGTGCACCGAACTGGAATGCAGTATATAATGCACCAAACTTAGCCTTGAGTACTTCCTCATCATAGCCTGCAATCTCAAATGCTTTCTTCATAATGTCAATATCGTGGTTACGGACTGCACCTGATGAAAGCTCAACACCATTGCATACAATATCATACTGGTAAGCAAGAATTGTGAGCGGGTCTTCATTTTCAAGAGCTTCTAAGCCACCCTGCGGCATTGAGAACGGATTGTGCGTAAAGCCGATTTTCTTTTCCTCTTCCTTATACTCATACATCGGGAAATCGTTGATAAAGCAGAAGCGGTAAGCATTCTTTTCAATAAGGTCAAACATTTCGCCAAGCTTTGTTCTGATCTGACCTGCGTATGAAGCAGCCTGTGCTTCACTGTCAGCAATGAAGAAGATTGTATCTCCAATCTCAAGACCTGCCATATCTGCAAGCTCTGTTTTCATATCATCAGGGATAAACTTGTCGATAGGTCCTTTATAGCTCTTATCCTCCTGAACAAGAAGATAACCAAGACCACCCATACCGATGGACTGTGCAAATTTAAGAAGCTTTTCGTGCTTGCCCTTAGAGATTTCAGCGTGCACCTTAATTGCTCGTACAGTCTGACCGTGGAAAGGCTTGAAGGTACATCTCTGGAAGAAATCAGTTACATCAATAATTTCAAGAGGGTTTCTTAAATCCGGCTTATCTGTACCATACCTGAGCATAGCCTCCTTAAAGCTGATAACAGGGTAAGGTGCATCTGTAACAGTATAGCCTTCAGGAGCAAATTTCTTGAAGGTCTTTGTTAAGATTTCTTCACCTACTCTGAACACATCCTCCTGTGTTGCAAAGCTCATTTCAAAGTCAAGCTGATAAAATTCGCCGGGCGAACGGTCTGCTCTTGCATCCTCATCACGGAAACAGGGTGCAATCTGGAAATACTTATCAACACCCGAAACCATAAGAAGCTGCTTATACTGCTGCGGTGCCTGCGGCAGAGCATAGAACTTGCCCTTGTGCACACGGCTTGGAACAACATAGTCACGGGCACCCTCAGGTGAAG
>VSOH01000074.1 GCA_009774735.1 Clostridiales bacterium | reverse complement strand
AAAACAAAACTGACTCCGTTTGAAAAACGAAATCAGTTTGTTGCTTAACAATTTTATTTTCTACATCAACTAGGGTCCTTTTGTACTGTCTGCACAATCTGGGGCAGTTCAATAAATTGCAAGGGGTTAAATATTTGGTAAATTAATTAGTCGTTTGCTTTACCTACTGAGCCGAAGAGCTCCATTTTTTCCTTAACAGTATCACAGATAGCCTGTGCACCCGGAGCAAGAAGCTTACGAGGGTCAAAGCCTTTACCCTGTAAATCCTTACCTTCTTCAACATACTTACGTGTAGCTTCCTGGAAAGAGAGCTGGCACTCTGTATTAACATTGATTTTCGATACGCCAAGGTCAATAGCCTTTTTAATCATATCTTCGGGGATACCTGTACCACCGTGAAGAACAAGAGGCATAATGCCTGTTTCCTGCTGAACAGCATCAAGTGTTTCAAATGAAAGACCTGCCCAGTTTTCAGGATATTTGCCGTGAATATTACCAATACCGGCTGCAAGCATATCAACACCGAGGTCAGCAATCATCTTACATTCCTTTGGATCGGCACATTCACCTGCACCGACAACGCCATCTTCCTCGCCGCCGATAGAGCCTACCTCAGCCTCAATTGAAAGACCAAGAGCATGAGCAACATTTACAAGCTCGGTTGTCTTAGCAACATTCTCCTCGATAGGATAATGAGAGCCGTCAAACATAATTGATGTAAAGCCTGCTTTAATGCACTTGTAGCAGCCTTCGTATGAGCCGTGATCAAGGTGAAGTGCAACTGGAACAGTGATTCCAAGCTCCTCATCCATTGCCTTAACCATAGCAGCAACGGTCTTGAAGCCTGTCATATACTTGCCTGCACCTTCGGATACACCGAGAATAACAGGGCTGTTCAGCTCCTGAGCGGTTAAAAGAATGGACTTTGTCCACTCAAGGTTGTTGATGTTGAACTGACCAACTGCATAGTGGCCTGCCTTAGCTTTTTTAAGCATTTCTGTTGCAGAAACTAACATAATAACTATCTCCTAATATAATAATAGTAAAATTTACTAAAATATTATACAACATTATAATTAAAATATCAATAATTATTTGTAATCAATGATTTCTTTGGCTATATAGATTGGTTTTTTTTGTTTCAATATAATTTTTTGCAGGATATTCGCCGATTATTCCGATTGAAAAAAGCCGAATGTCGCCTAAAAATGCAATCAGTATAACAAACTGCGTAAAGCCGTTAAATATAAAAGGAGCCGACAAGCTGCAGCCTGCCGACTCCTTTGACAAAAATGAAAAAGCTTTATTGTTCTTTACCCTTCAGAAGCTTTGACAGCGGTTTATAAATAATCATTGCAATTATCACACAAATCATTGCCTTGGCAAAGGTGAACGGAAGGTTAAATATCAACAGTGCCTGAAAAATGTTTTCAACACTCGGCAGCAAAGCCTGATACATACCGAGAACAGCCTCCTCCGGGAAGCCGAGTACGCTGTAATAAAGCGGATAAATGATAAAGTAGTTGGTGAAAACGCTGATGCCTGCCATTGCTGCCGCACCTGTGGTACCGCCTATGAAAGCACCCTTTTTTGTTTTCATTTTTTTATAAATCAAGCCTGCTACAAGTGCAAAGACAGCACCGAGGATAAAGTTTGAAAGCTCACCCACAAAACCGCTTTGGCTGACTGCCATATGTATTAGGTTTCTCAGCAGACAGATAATTACTCCTGCCACGGGACCATACGCGAATGCACCGATAAGCTCAGGCAGGTCCGAGAAATCCAGCTTGATAAAGTTGGGTATAATCGGGATAGAAATCTCGATATACTGAAGTGCCACACCTACTGCTGTCAGCATTGCGGTGCCTGTCAGTGTTCTTACTTTTTTGTTGTTCATCTTTCTTCTCCTTTAACTGGGAACAAAAGAGAAGCCCCGACTTTTGAAGTCGGGGCACAATGTTTTGACTGACGGCAAAGGGCGTAATAATGCTATTACACCTTGCCAAACATTTTCTCTCATCCGGACTTTAACCGTCGGTATGGGAATTTCACCCAATCAGCCGCATATGCGGGTCGCAGACTTTAACTGCCGGTGAGGAATTGCACCTCGCCCCGAAAATATTTATTTAGGCTATTGCCTATATGTATATTATATGCCGCAAAATAAATTTGTCAATACCTTATTTTTCATTCGGCATATCTTCTACCTCTTCATAATAATTGTCCATAGAAACATTTTCTTTTGCGTTGACAGAGGCATATTTATCCTGATAATAATTTTCCTTTTTGCAGTCAAAGCTGCCGTCAGGCATAATGTCAATTGTTGTGCAGCCACGCTGTGAGCCGTAGTTCATTATACCGAAATATGCAAGATAGTCGATTGAATATCCGTATGTAAGCTGAATACCCTTGTAGTTAACGGAGAAATTATTCAGGTGATCGTGACCTACGAAAATACCCTGCGTTGACCCCAGCTCAACACATTTGTCAAAGAAACCGTAGTTATAGCTGCTTGAGCAGATTAATAAATCCTTTTCTCCAAGCATACCATACTTGTATTTAACATTTTCGGTATCGGTGAAATCGTTATTAACATATTCCATCCAAGCATCCTTGAATTCAGGATTTGGGATATGGTAAAAAGCCAATGATTTCGGTGTTATGCCGTTGTTTTGGTCAGTAAGACTTTTTACGGTTTCCTCATACCATTTAACCTGGCTTTCGTGGATTGTGTCATACTTCATCATAAGTCCTACAAGGTCATTGTCAACGTATGAGTGAGAGTCAAGCATAAACAGGCTCTGTGTAATTTCACCCTTGGTATTTTTCACATTCACAACATAGTTGCCTGTACCGTCAACATCCTCCGGTCCCGGCTGGGCAATGCAGTGAGGATAATCCCCGCCTGTATAGAATTCAGCAATCTGTTCTCTTGAGTAGTAGGAATAGGATTCCGTATCATGATTGCCGAAGGCAAAGCACCAGTAAACACCAAGCTGCTCCATAAGCTCAGCAAAAAGCTTGGCACTGTTTTTATTGTTGAACGTGCCTGCCTGAAACGGAACAGGGTATGCAATATCGCCTGTAACTACAACTAAATCGGGCTTTTCGGCACTCACCATTGAAGCAACAGCATTGAGAGCCATATTATCTTTTTTTGTGCACATAAAGCCCGCACCGATATGTACGTCTGTCAACTGCATAATTTTAAATTCATCATCTGTTACAAAGGTATAATAACCGTCGTCACCAAGCTCAGGCACAAGCTGATTGTCATATTCAACCGTGCTGATTGATGAAATAAAATCCTTGTTTGATTTAATGCCTACGAGTGAAACGATTACAAGTGATGCACAGATAATTGCTATGATCAGAACGATAATCAGTAAAATTCTCAAGAATATTTTAAACCTCTGCTTCGATGATCTTTTAACCTTTTCCATAAGCTCTCCTATTCATTAATTAAATATTTACACTGTGCCCAAAGCGTTTTAACTGCACTCACTGCAACAGCAATGCCTATAACAATTGATAATATGCTGTCAATCGCAAAGTTGATTTTGACGGACAGAGTAAGACTGATAAGTGTTGTCAGTGTTATTGCACAGTCGAGAAAGCTGTCCATTACAAGTGTTTTATATACAGGTGACGGATGTTTTCTGCCGACCTTTAAATACACAATGCCCATTACCAGTTTGGCAAAGGCTGTGACAGCAATCAGTATTGCATATTTGTAAAGGTATGAAATCGGCACAGGGTACATCAGCCTTTCAATACCGTTATATGCAAAATATGCACCTGTGAATGCTAAAATCAGCCCTATTACAAATGATGCAAGGGACTGTGCACGGCTGCTTTTTTTCATTGAGCCTGATTGCTAAAGCAAAACCGACCAGTGCAATTATGCATGAAAATGTATCGCCTAAATTGTTAATTCCGTCACAGTAAATAGCAAGAGAGCCTGAGCTGATACTCACATAAAGCTTAATTAAAAACAACACAAAATTTACGGTCAGACCGAAAACGGCTGTTTTAACACCTGTCTTTCCCAAACTACCACCACCCGGAAATTAAATTATACCATAATTTATAAAAAATAAAAATGTGTAATAATGCACAAAATATAACAGGTGATTTTATGGACTTTGCTTATATAATTATTTTATCTTTTGTATCATTGGCTGTATTATTTATTATTACAAAAATTATGGGCTTCAGGCAAATAAGTGAAATGAGCTTTTTTGACTATGTTATTGGTATTACCATTGGCTCTATTGCAGCAGAAATGGCAACAAATATTGACCTTGAATGGTGGAAGGGTATACTCGCAATGGTTGTATATGGCGTTGTTGGCGTATTGATTTCCGTTCTGGCACAGAAAAGTGTCAAGGCAAGAAAGTTTATATCAGGCAAGCCGATAATCATTATTGAACGTGGAAAAATCAGTAAAAGGGGTATGCGTAAGGCTCGTGTTGAGCTTGATGATTTGCTCACGAGTGCAAGAGTCAATGGCTATTTTAACCTTTCTGATATTGATTATGCAATAATGGAAACGACGGGAAAAATCAGTTTTCAGCCTGTGGCACAGAAAAGACAGCTTAATCCTAAGGACTTTAATTTTGCTCCGGAAAGAGAGGGGCTTTATATAAATGTGATTATGGATGGTCATATCATTGATGACAACCTTTCAGTGGCAGGTGTAACAAAAAGAGAGCTTGATAATATGCTTAAGGCCAAGGGAGATAAGCTTGAAAATATTTTCCTCGGTACAATTGATATCAATAAGCAGCTTACAACTTATCTGAAATAAGTCTGCCTTGAAAAAATGATTCATAATATTTTGAATTTAATAAATCTTGTTTGACTTTTAACCACTCCTGATATAATATAGGTATAATAAAAATATCAGGAGTATTATTATGGGAAATGAAAAAAAGCACAGTCATGGTAAATCGTGTGACTGCTGTGAGCACGGTCATCATCAGCATAATGACGGCTGCGGCTGCGGTCATGACCACGCTCATGAGGAGCTTGACAAAAAGGATTTTGCTTTTAAGGTCGGTTTCGGCGGTGCACTTTTGGTTGTGGGTTATATATTACATGAGCTAATAGAAAACGGTATTCTTGGCATACACGAATTTATACCGCTTGTCTGTTTTGGTATATCGTATCTGATAATGGGCTTTGGCATTGTTAAAGAGGCTGTTGAAGGTATTATTCACGGCGATATTTTTAATGAGAATTTTTTAATGACAGTTGCCTCACTCGGTGCATTTGCAGTAGGTGAATATACTGAGGGCTGTGCGGTAATGTTTCTTTTCACAATCGGTGAATTTTTACAGAGTCTTGCGGTGCAGAAAAGTCGTAAATCAATTAAAAATATGCTTGAGCTTAAGCCGCAGCAGGTTACAGTTCTGCGTGACGGCAAGGAAAGTGTTATTTCACCGGATGATGTTAAAATCGGGGATTTAATGATAATAAAGCCGGGCGAAAAGCTTGATATTGACGGCGAAATAGCTGAGGGCTGTGCAGAGGTTGATATGAAGGCTCTGACAGGTGAGTCAATCCCTGTAACTAAAACAACAGGCGATGAAATACTTGCAGGGTCAGTTGTTATTGACGGAGCTGTTACAGTAAGAGCGTCAAAAGAATTTAAAGATTCAACTGTATCAAAAATTCTCGGTATGCTTGAAAATGCTGAGGATAAAAAGTCGGGTGCAGAGCAGTTTATTACCAGATTTGCAAGGATTTATACACCTATTGTCTGTCTGATTGCGCTGCTTGTAATTATTGTTCCTCCTTTGTTTTTTGGCGGAGAATGGAAGGAATGGGTATTCAGGGGGCTGTCTGTTCTTGTAGTGTCCTGTCCCTGTGCACTTGTTATTTCTATTCCGCTTAGCTTTTTCGGCGGTATCGGAGCCTGCTCAAAAGAGGGTATACTTATTAAGGGCGGTAATTACCTTGAAGCACTGGCAAAGGCAGATACAGGTGTTTTTGATAAAACAGGTACAATTACAAGCGGTAAATTTGAATATGTCAGCTGCGAATGCTATAACTGTCACTGCAGTGATAACAGTCACCGCGAGCTGCTTAAAATTATCGCTGCCTGTGAACGCTATTCAACGCATCCTATTGCAAAATCCATATGCCTTGCTTTTGCACATTATGCGGACGATTGTGAGGTTAAGAATGCTAAGAATTACCCGGGTAAGGGTGTGTCGGCAGTGGTTGACGGTGTTAAATATTATGTTGGCAATGAAAAGCTGATGCAGGAAATCGGTGTTGATTTTAAAGAAACCAGATCAATCGGCACGGCAGTCTACTGTGCATCAGATAACGAGTTCAAGGGCAATATAGTTTTTGCCGATATTATCAAGCAGGACAGCAAGGAGGCGATTGCACGGCTTAAATCAATGGGCATTTCAAATACTGTAATGCTGACAGGTGATAAGGAGCCGATTGCAAGGGACGTTGCTGCAAAGGCGGGAATTGATACTGTTTATGCAAAGCTTATGCCTGCGGATAAGGTTGAAAGGGTAATTGAGCTTCAGCAGCAGGGGGCAAATGTGCTTTATACAGGTGACGGAATAAATGATGCTCCTGTTCTTGCTCAGGCTGATTTAGGTGTTGCTATGGGCGGCGTCGGCAGTGATGTTGCAATAGAAGCAGCCGATATGGTGATTATGGGTGATTCACTTTCAAAAATCCCGGTTGGCAGAAGGATAGCGAAAAAGGCACTGCGTATTGTCAAGGAAAATATCATTTTTTCACTCGGCGTGAAAATATTGATTATTATTGGCTGCACAGTGGGAATTTTTGATGAAAACGCAATGTGGCTTGCCGTTTTCGGCGATGTGGGTGTATGCCTAATCGCTATTGCAAATTCAATGCGAACAATGCTTGTGAAAAAAGAGAAATAATTGAATGATATGCATCCCCAGAAGTTAGATACTTTAGGGGGTGCATATTTTTATGAGCAAAACAGGGAGAAATTTTTAGACAGTTGATGAATTCATCAGCTGTCTAAAGGAATCCATTCATTATTTCAACAATGAATGGATTCTTTCTGAATTGAGAATGAGCCCGGTTAAATACGGGCTCATTCTCTTGCAGGAAAATATTATTTTATCTAATATTTGGGGTTCACTTCATTTAATACATTTCTGCCTGTA
>VSOH01000073.1:4689-7214 GCA_009774735.1 Clostridiales bacterium | reverse complement strand
AAAACAGCTTATCAGCGATAAATTCAGCGACTGCGACTCAGTTAAAGTATGTGCAAATCTGCCGTATTATATTACAGCCCCTATAATTATGATGCTGCTTGAAAGCGAGCTTCCTGTTGATGAAATCGTTGTTATGGTGCAGAAGGAAGCCGGCGAAAGGCTTTGCGCAGAGGTCGGCACAAGAGGAGCCGGAGCAGTTACCGTTGCAGTGAATTATTATGCCGAAAGTGAAATCCTTTTTGAAGTTATGCGTGACAGCTTTATGCCCAGCCCTAAAGTTGACAGTGTTGTTATCAGACTTAAGGTCAGAAGTCATCAGCCTTTTGATATTAAAGATAAAAGGAAATTTTTCACCACAGTAAGATGTGCCTTTTCGCAAAGGCGCAAAACTGCTCTTAACAGTATTTCAAATACAATGGGCATTGCAAAATCAGATGCGGCTGCGGTTTTTGACAGCCTTGGTATTGAACAGAACATCAGAGCAGAAAAGCTGTGTATGGAGGATTTTGTGAAAATTTCCGAATTGATTTAGATGATATGAGGTAATAGTTAATTATGAAAGATAATAAACAGGTTTTTGAAAGCTACAGTATACCTAAGGCGGTTGCCACAATGGCAGTGCCCAGTATGCTCGGCATGCTTATTAATATTGTATATAATCTTGCTGACACATTTTTTGTAGGTCAGACAGGCGACAGCAATCAGGTTGCTGCCGTAAGTGTTTCAATGCCGTTATTTTTAATATTCATTGCTGTCGGCAACCTTTTTGGTGTAGGCGGCTGTGCCTTTATCAGCCGTTCACTGGGAGAGGGCAGACAGGACAGGGTCAAAAAAATCAGCAGCTTCTGTATTTACACCTCAATACTGCTTGGTATTGTTTTAGGTGTATTATTTATGGTTTTTAAAACACCGCTGCTTTATATGGTTGGTGCCAGCGATAATACAATCGGTTTTGCTTCCGATTATCTCAAATGGGTTGCAATCGGCTCACCCTCTGTTATAACTGCAATCACCGTCTGCAATCTTGTCAGAGGTGAGGGTGCAGCCAAAACATCAATGTTCGGAAGCATTCTCGGTCAGGTTGTAAATATTGTTTTAGACCCTATTTTTATTCTGTCAGGCGGCGATGAGCTTTTTGGCTTTAAAATGCCGTTTGGTTTTGGCTTAGGTGTTGCAGGTGCCGCAATTGCAACAGTAATCGGAAATATCTGTTCTGTTGTTTTCTTTTTGCTTTACTTCTTAAAAGGCAAAAGCATTCTCAGCATCACCCCTAAAAGATACACCTTTAAAGACGGTATTGCAAAGGGTGTAATCAACGTCGGTTTGCCCGCAAGTCTTAATAATCTGCTGATGAGCCTTTCAAATATAATTGTTAACATTGTGCTTGTTTCCTACGGCGATAATGCCGTTGCTGCAATGGGTGTTGCAATGAAAGCAAATATGCTTGTTGTAATGCTGCAAATCGGCTTGGGTCAGGGTGTTCAGCCCTTAATCGGCTATTGCTACGGTGCAAGAAATTATGACAGAATGAAAAAGTGCCTGCATTTCAGTATGGTATGCAACATAGTAATCGGCACGGTTATGACCTTGTTCTATGTAGTATTCAAGGAAAATGTAATCAGCATGTTTATTGATGATGCCAATGTTATTGAGCTTGGTGTTAAAATGCTTATTGCACTTATGAGTCCGGGACCGATTATCGGTATAATGTTTGTTCTCAACTTCTCTTTCCAGGGAATGGGCAAGGGCATCCAGAGTTTGATTCTTTCAATCGGAAGACAGGGCTTGATTTATATTCCGCTTTTGTTTATACTAAATGCTGCTGTCGGACTTGAAGGCATTATCTGGGCACAGGCAAGTGCCGATTACGCATGTGTAATAATGAGTTTGATTATGTGGTTTGTTGTTAAAAAGGGAATTAAAAAGCAAGCACAGATAAAAAGCATCTGATTTTATAAGTTATTTTAATTGAAAGTTGGTGACAGAATGAAGGTTGAAAAAATGAATAAGAACAGAGCAGATGAAATGAAAAAGCTTATTTCACCAAAACTATTATCACATCCTCATTTTATGTTCTATTGCCCTGCCAAATCAAAAAGAGCTGATTTTATTGATGATTTTCTAAATTATCATTTGTTTGACTGGACTGAAAAGGGGCAATTGTACGTTTCACCGAACGTTAAAATTATAGCTTCTCTTGTGAATAAAAAAGAATTTGAATATAAATTTTCGGGAAAAAATTCGTTTAAGCTGAAAATAAATAGAAATGCATCAAGAATTTTTGTTCAGCGTAAAAATGTTGACCATATTACACGAATTATAGTACCTATAAAAATTGATGCCCAAGTGCTCACACTGTATGGCTCAGCAAGCGGAGCAGAGGATGATTTGGAAAATCTGCTTTCGGAAATTAAATCAATTGCTAAAAAAGAAGGTTTTGCAGTTGTATATGAAACCTTCTCCCGCCGTCTGATTGAATTTATGGAATCTATGGGATTTGAAATTGCTTATCAAAAGCCTTTTCT
>VSOH01000073.1:0-4679 GCA_009774735.1 Clostridiales bacterium | reverse complement strand
TTTGTTCAGACGCTTATGATTTATAATGTTAATCCAAAATAAAATCACCCTCCTGATGGTATTTTACATGAGGAGGGTGATTTCTCTATTTCATACTTTTACCGAAGAAGTTGTTCAGTTTCTTTAAAATTTGATTGTCTGGTAAATTCCGTAATGATCACTCACAAGACCATTTGTTTTGTCATTTAAAATCTGATAATCGCTGATTGTACCTGTTGTGAAAATAAAATCTATCGGCTCGCCCTCAGTAATTTTTCCCCAGTCGTGGTAGGTATTTGTATCTGCTGACTGAACATTAAGTTTATCAGCCAGAACGCCTGACGCTTCACCACCGATATAGTCATTGAAATCACCGCTTAAAACAATCGGTGTATTCGGATACTGTGCCTTAAGCTCATCAATTTTGCCAAGCAAAACATTTGCTCCGAACACCCTTGCTTCGTCGCTTGCATTATCAAGGTGCGTATTCATATGAATATACTTAAGATTTGTTTCTCTGCTCTGTAAAACAACATAAGAACATACTCTGTAACAGCCTGCACCCTCAAACTTACTTTCCTTGTCAGGTGTTTCCGACAGCCAGAAAGTGTTTTTGTCTATGCAATCATATTTATCCTTCAGCCAGAAAACCGAGTTCATTTCACTTTTTTTCTCATTATCGTCACCACCACGAACAACACCATAGCTGTCATAGTCAGGCATAAACTCCGCAAGCTTTTTCATCCAGTCACTGTTCATTTCCTGCGTACCGATTGAATCAGGCTTAACAGCGTTCATATAAACCGCAAAGCGTTTTACTCTTGCATTACCTGATGTATTCTTTAAAAGACTGCCCCAGGGTGCTGCTACATTAAAGCTGACAACTGCCACATCACTATCCTTTTCAGTTGCAGGACAAAAGGTAAACTCCTCAACCTTTGAACAACCTGCAAGGACAGCAGCGATAATTGAAATTGATAATAAAACTGAAAATACTTTCCTGAAACCATTTCTCATCTTAATTGTCACCTTTCTTTGATTTTTTCTTCATTATGACTGTTACGGCACAGGCAGCAGCAACAAGAAGTACAGCACCTGCTACACCTCCGCCAATGCCTGCTTTTAATACAACAGGCACAAAATCTGTTGTGTTTTGTGTCATTGTGTTAATGAAATTCGGCAACGTGTACAATAATGAACCATCATTATTGCCGTAAGCAATTCTCAAAACAGTAACATCATATTTGCCAAGCTCAACTGTCATCTGATTATCACTTATATTTATATCATACTCTGTTGGATAGGTTGTATTTTTACCAAGCTCATTGCAAGCCTGCTTATATTTGCCTTCGACGGACTGAACAGATGCTTTGTTAATATTATCCCAACCCTCCAGCTTAACATCAACTGCTGTTTCTTTGCCTGAGGTATTAACAAGCTTTACATACACCACCTGACCTTCCTCATCAACAGTTACGGACTGACAGACACCGTTTTCGTCGGTTTCTCCATTCCCAAAGGTTGAAAATATGTATTCACTGCCATAGTTATTGGCAAAAAGCATCTGCGTGTAATAGCTCGGTGTCAATACAATTTCCTGTGAATCAAACCAGATAAGATTAACATTCCAGCACTGGGAATTAACCTTTGCAAAGGTCGGAGCATATGAAGCCATATCCACAATATCACCGTTACGCTCAATACCTGTCAGATAGCTTGCTTCCTCTGCAGCCTCATAAATATTTGACTTTGTCAGCAGTGTGCCGAAACCGGGTGAGGTCGCTGCATATTCGCCAACAAAAACGTGTGCGGAATTACGGTCATAACTGTCATACCTACTGTTGTTGTTCATCAGATAGCTATCATTTGTATAATAATGCTCGTCAACAATCGTATCCTTAAAATCCTTGTCAATCCAATCCCAGCAATTGTCAAACGCCTCGCCCTCAAGCCATATTCCGCTTGATGAAATCACGGTAATATCAGGATACACGGTCTTTACTGCCTTGTAAAGTGCCCTGAAATTTCTTTCATATATCTCGCCCCAGTTTTCATTGCCAAGACCGATATATTTAAGATTAAACGGCTCTTCGCTGCCATTAGCGGCACGAAGCGCACCCCAGTAAGTGGCAGTAGCATCACCGTTGGCATATTCAATCAGGTCAAGAATATCCTGCACATATGCATCCCATTCAGCAGTACCGGGACGAAGTGCAATTGTATCAAGGTATTTTTCAAAATCGTCACGGGAATTAATATTCAATCCGTTTATATAATCGGTAAATTCCTTTCTTTCGTCAGCCTGCTTTTCAGGGTCAAGATTTCTGTTCTCCGTCAGGTAGCTTTCCCACTGAGCATCTGTCATTGACAGCTTTTCAAGAGCAAGAACATAGTCGTCATAGGCTGCTCTCGGCTGACAGGTCAGACCTACATTGAGTATCGGCAGCGGCTCTGCATTCAAATCGTCGCAAAGCTGAAAATATTCGTGGTAACCCATTGCCATTGTGTTGATATAATCTCTTCCGACATCATCACGCCATAGGTTATAAAACTGCTTTCTTTCTTCAAGAGGTCCAATTGTTTCTTTCCAATCATAGAGATTTTCAAGACTGTCGCCCTCGGCAAGACAGCCGCCCGGGAAACGGATAAATGACGGATTCATCTGCTCCAGTGCAGTATAAAGATCTGACCTGAGTGTAGTATACTGCCAGTTCGGATTGCCGTAACCGTAGCTTTCCTGAGGAACGAGGGTTACAAAATCCAGCAGCATTGTCCCGCTGCCGTCGAATTCTATTGTTAACCCGCCATCCTCTGTGGCGGCAGCCTCAAGTACAGCACTGATTTCAGTCCAGCTATTACCCACGGTTGAAGTATCCAAAGAAGTAACATTTGACTTGTTTTTTGCTGAATCAAGATATACAGATATTGTTCCGTTAAAATCCTTGTTTTGCATATAACAGGAAAAATCGTAGCTTACGCCCTCTTTAAAGCCCATATCTGCTGTTTCAGCCTTTTTATTATTTCTGTCATAGGTTTTATAATCATACAATTCGGTATAGCCAAGATTTTTAAGAGAACCCTTTCCGTTAACCGCAACAGCCACATAGGTCGGGTTATTCTTATTCATAGGTACGGCATTGTCATCAGTTGACAAAGTAAGACTGTCACTTACCCAGCCTGTTGTCTTGTTAAATGCGTACTCAAATGAGCCGTTATTAACAAGATTTGAAACAAGACCGCCATCACAGGCAAAGCTTATATCCTCAATAAAAATGCCGTATAGCTTGTCCGAAATTTTTCGGCGGGTATCATCGGCTTTAATTGTTAAAACCGACTTTTCCTGAGCTGACACAGGGACTGCACAAGCCGTCATAATAAGAAATAAAGAAGTTAAAAAAGCTAATATTTTTTTCATTTTTTTGCTCCTCAAAGTTATTATCTTAATTATAGACTATATCCTGCGTATTGTCAAAAACATCAATTATTATCCTTATTATAAATCAGCATTATTACCCTATGAACATCATCCTTAATCAGTGTTATTTTCTCGGTATTGACTGAATATTTCAGAAAATCCATAGGTTTAAAAGCTATATAAATTTCACCCTCCTGAAAAAGGCGTTCCTTAGCCTTTTCATATTCATCCTGAGTTTTATATCTGAATTCCACAAAATCCTGATTTTGCTCAAGACTATCAGCTATAACCTTTCTTACATCACTGACAGAATATTCATCAAAATATCTGTTTTCCCTTACAAAATAATTTGCTTCCAAAGAATTAGCCGTTAAAAGCGGATATAATTCGTCAATCTCATGATTAACGGTTATTTCACCTGCTGTAATGCAAAAATAACTGTGACACACAAGCTTGTCATTTTTTGTATCATCCCAGGTTGGATCACTGTAATAATATTTTCCGTCAATCTGCTGTATAATCCATGCATGATTTTCCGAACCGCTGCTGTTTGAACCAACACCTACAACATACATAGCTGTCAATCCTGCTTTTTGCAGCAAATACTGATATGCCTTTGCATATCCTGCACAAACAGCAGTATTTTTTAAAAATACACCCTCTATTGAGGAATCCTCAGGCACCTCTAAAATTCTGTCAAGATTCTCCATATCGTAACAGGTATTCAGAATAACATATTCGTAGCACGCAAGTGCTTTGGTATATTCGTCCCCATCCAGTCCTGCTATAAATTCATCTGTCTTTTCTTCAATAAGTTTCTTTTTTTCCATCGCCTCACTCTTTGAATAAGCATAGTCGATATTGAGAAATCCTCCTGCACCGAAAGAGCATTGACCTGTACACCAAAACAGCTCAGGATGTTCCGACATTACAATTTTAAATATATCAAAGGCATCCTGAACATCTTCAAAATAACCTATAAACACGGGAGTTTTAAAGCCCAAAACAGCATTATAAATTGTGTTATAGGTTTTTTTATCATGCTCATCCATATGACGATAAAGATAATTATTGAGATTTTCTTCATTTTTTGCCTCCTGCTTATGCGTTGCCTCTATGGTGTTTTCCTCAGTAGTGAAAACTCTGTCAACACCCAAGCTCAGCTTATAGCCTGAGTACAAATCACATAAATTCAGAACACCGATTATAATCACCAATATCAAAAATACATGTATAAATTTTCTCATAATACTCACCTGTTATCCCGAATTGTTTAATGTTAATA
>VSOH01000072.1 GCA_009774735.1 Clostridiales bacterium | reverse complement strand
ATTTTATTGAATTATTACATATATAATGATATAAATTTACTATAATATGAAAATATGAAAAGATGTTCGGAGATAAAAATATGCCAAAAGAGGAAATACACAACGATAATTTAATAATAGGCAGAAATGCCGTTATTGAACTGCTTAAAAGCGGAAGAGAAATAGAAAATATACTGATTGCAAAAGGTGAACGTGAGGGCTCAATCAACCGCATAATATCAATGGCACGTGAAAAGGGTGTTGTTGTTAAAAATGTTGACCGGAAAAAGCTTGATTTTATGTGTGCAAACGGCAATCATCAGGGTGTTGCAGCAAATGTGCCTGCCCACAGCTATTCAACTGTTGATGAAATACTCGAGCTTGCTGAAAGCAGAGGCGAAGCACCCTTTATTGTTATCTGTGATGAGATTGAGGACAGCCATAACCTCGGTGCAATCATCCGAAGTGCTGAGGCATGCGGTGCTCACGGTATTATAATTCCGAAAAGAAGAAATGTAGGACTTAATTTTATAGTTGCAAAAACCTCCTGCGGCGCTCTTGAATATATGAAGGTTGCAAGAGTCAGCAATCTTGCCTCAACTATTGAGGAGCTGAAAAAGAAAAACATATGGGTTTACTGCGCAGATATGGACGGACAGCCGTGGTGCAAAACCGACTTTTCAGGAGGCTGTGCACTTGTTATCGGTAATGAGGGCAAGGGTGTAGGCAGATTGATTAAAGAAAAAAGTGATGTAACAGTCGCTCTGCCTATGCGCGGAAAGGTTAATTCTCTTAACGCGTCAGTTGCGGCAGGAATATTAATGTACGAAATTACAAAACAAAGACTTGGACTTTAAGTGGTGAATATGAACGAGAATTTATCAATTGATGAGATAATCAGGCAGGCTGAGGAAATACGAAAAAAAACAGTGGAAAAAGCACAGTCTGCAATAGAAGAAATAAAAGAAAATGCAGGGAAAGACATTCCGAAGCAGATTGAAACACAGCCCGACTGCAAGACTGACAAAACAGAAAAAACTGCAGTTGTTGACAGTCAGGCAGTAAAAGCTGCGGCTGAAAACGGCAAAACAAAAATTGCAGACCAAAAAACAAAGGCTGTACAGATAAGTGAAAAAACAAATGTTATACCAAATGTAAATGGTGCTAAAAAAAGCTTTTTTAAAAACACACCAAGTGAGCCGCTATATTCAAAAACGCCGCCTGAAATTATGGAGCGCCCTGCAACAATAAAAAGCAAGTCAAGATTTGACAAAACCTCCGATTTACAGGAAATACCCACAATAGTGGCAGTTGACGAACTGGAGCACACTAAAATTTCATTCGGAAACAGTCAGAGTCCCAGAGCGGAGGAGGACTACAACAGTGACGAATCTGACCAGATTGTACTTGAAGGCTTTGAGGACTCAACAGATAAGATTGCAAAAATTGATGAAGAGATTGCCGAAAAACAATTAAAACAGCGCCGGCAGGAAAAGGTCAACAAGTTCAGGCTTTTCAGCCCCGAGAACATAAGCGGTGACAAGCATTCGGCTGTAAAAAATGAGTACAGACGTGATGATGACAAAACAGCCTTTATGGAAAAGCTTTTCGCATCAAAATCCTCCTTTACCTTAAAAGGCTCCATAACGGCGGTTATCGCAATACCGCTGTTGCTTCTGGCAATATTCAAGGACAGTGCATATATGCCGAGCTTTTTGCTTGACTATACCGCATATCTTATAACACAGCTTGTTTTATACATACTGCTGCTTGCAGTAAATATGAAAAATATTATATTTGGTTTTAAACTGGCAAAGGGTATAAACTACAGTTTTCCGATTTCGGTGGCAAGCATTTTGGTACTTGTTCACACCATACTGCTTGCAGCCGATTCAAATTTATATATTTCCGACGGCATTGCCCTGCCTCTGGTAATGGCATTTGCCTTTTTAATGACCAACTTCGGAAAATACTTATTGACGCTCAGAATAATAGATAATTTTGAATATTTAATCAATCAGGATGAAAAATATACAGTTGAAACAATTGTTAACACGGTTGACGCAACAATAATAAGCAGAGGCTTATTATCAGGTGAGCCAAACCTGAAAACAAGTATTAAAACAGATTTTTCAACTAACTTTCTCGACATTAGCTGCAGTGATGAGCCTGCCGATAAAATTGCCAAAACCGCAGGTATGGTCATGCTTGTGCTGAGCATAATTCTTTTTGCAGTATTTTCAATAATCAATGGTGACTGGCATATCGGTCTTAATATCGGTATATGTGCTCTTTGTATATCACTGCCTACAATCTCAATCTTCAACACGAACAGTGCGCTTTTAGGAATATCAAAAATTCTGAAAGGCAGCGGTGCTATGATTAATGGCTTTGAGGGTGCTGTAATGGTTAACGATGCAAATGCCATTGTTATTGAAGCACAGGATTTATTCGGCAAAAACAGTTGCGAAATCCACGGCATTAAAACCTTTAACGGTGCCAAAGCAGATGATGTCATTTTAAAAACTGCTGCTGTAATTATGAAAACCAAAAGCCCGCTTTCCTATGTTTTTGATGATGTCATCATCGGCAAGCAGACAATCCTGCCTGACGTTGATGGTGTTGTTTATGAGGACAAGCTCGGCACTTCAGCCTGGATTTACAGAAAAAAGATATTAGTCGGAACAAGGGATTTACTTATTCACCACGGTGTTCAGGTTCCTAAAGAGGAGTTTGAGGAAAAATACACACGCAAGGGCAGAAAAATCCTTTACCTTGCGGTTACCGGTCAGATTATGGCAATGTTTGTAGTATCCTACAGTGCTGACCCTAAGCTGAAAAAAACGCTCCGCCGTCTTGAAAAAAGCGGTATTACCGTGCTCGTTAAAAGCGCCGACCCGTTCATTAACGATGAAAGCATTGCCGAGCTGTTCTCACTGCCTGACGGCTTTATCCGAGTAATGAACTCTTCAAATGCAAGGGTATTTGAAAAATATTCCGATATGTGTGTTGAAAAATCACCCGCATATGTTGTTCACAACGGCTCTGCGTTGGGCTTTGTATCCGCAATGGCGGCAGCAGAAAATCTTGAAGAAACAAGAAAGCTTTTAAGTGTATTAATTACCTTTGGCTCTGCAATGGGTATAGGTCTTGTTACAATGCTGGCAATCCTCGGAGGAATAAGCCAGATAACGCCTGTGAATATTGTTATTTTTCAGGCAGCATGGTGTATATTTGTGGAAATTGTGTCAAAAATAAAAAGACTAGGATTATAGAATGGAGTGGTCTTTTTGAAAGATTTACAAGGCACAAAAACACAGGCTAATCTGCTTGCTGCCTTTGCAGGCGAAAGCCAGGCAAGAAACAAATACACCTACTTTGCCGGCCAGGCAGAGAAGGACGGTTTTGAACAGATTGCAGAAATTTTCCGAGAAACTGCACACAACGAGCAGGAGCACGCTGAAATTTGGTTTAAACTGCTGAACGGCGGTGAAATCAGTGATACTGCAACAAACTTAGGTGATGCGGCTGACGGCGAAAATTACGAGTGGACAAATATGTATAAAACCTTTGCTGAAGAGGCAAGGGAGGAAGGCTTTGACCATATCGCTTTTCTTTTTGACTCAGTGGCAAAAATTGAAAAGGAACATGAGGAAAGATTCAGAAAGCTCCTTGAAAATGTTGAAAACGGCTTGGTTTTCAGCAGAGATGAGGAAAAAATCTGGATATGCTCCAACTGCGGCAATATCGTTATCGGAAAGGAAGCACCTAATCAGTGCCCTGTCTGCAAAAAGCCAAAGGGCTACTTTAAAATCAAAGCAAATAATTATTAATATAAACGCCTGCTCCGCATTGAAACTTCGGGCAGGCAATGATACATAGATAATGAAAGAAAAAGAAAAATCAACCTTCAGAAAAATTGAATATCATAAAAAAGAAAGTTTTTACCTGATTGTGCGTGGTGTTGAAGTTGGGGTTTTTGCAGGTCTTATTTCTGTACTTTACCGATTTTTATTATCCGTGGCAGAAACACAGCTTTACAAAATCCTTGACTGCATTAAAGAAAACCCTATAAAAATCATCATATGGCTTGCTGTTCTTGCTGCAATAGGTGCAGGTGTTGCACTGATATGCAAATGGGAACCAATGGCGGGAGGCTCAGGTATACCGCAGGTAAACGGTGAAATAAAAGGTCACTTTTCACCAAGCTGGTGGAGGGTAATTCTCTGCAAGCTTATAGGCGGAACTGCAAGTGTATTCTGCGGTCTGTCACTGGGCAGAGAAGGTCCCAGCGTTCAGCTTGGCGGCATGGCAGGCAAGGGCATTGCAAAAATCACAAAGGCAGACAAAACAACAGAGCTCAGAATGATAAGCTGCGGTGCGGGAGCAGGTATGGCTGCAGCTTTTAATGCCCCTCTTGCAGGTATTATATTTGTTCTTGAGGAAATACACCACACCTTTGACAAAAGCATTTTATGTATGGGCATTGTTGCCACGGTAACAGCCGATTTTACATCAAAGCTTTTCTTCGGTCAGAGCACGGTATTCAATTATGATACTGTTAACTTTCCCCTTCGCTACTATTGGCTGCTTATTCTTATGGGAATCGTTCTCGGAATAAGCGGTGTTCTTTACAATATAATAATGCTGAAAACACAGGATTTATATAAGAAGCTTGCTAAAATTCCAAATCTGATTAAGCTTCCTGTAATCTTTTTATTAAGCGGTATTGCAGGCTTGCTTATGCCCGAAATTCTGTGCGGCGGTCATTCAATGGTTGAGCTGCTTATGGCTGAAAAGCCCGGGCTATTCGCTATGTTTATATTCGTTACGGCAAAATTCCTGTTCGGTGCGGTATGTTTTGCATCGGGTGCACCGGGCGGAACACTTTACCCCCTTTGTATTCTCGGCACATATCTCGGTGCCATGTTCGGAACAGTATCAATAAACACATTAGGTTTAGGCAATGAGTTCTGGGAAGAATTTGCCGTACTCGGTATGGCTGGATTTTTTGCTGCAATCGTTCGTGCTCCGATAACGGGCATTGTGCTTGTGTTTGAATTAACAGGCAATATGCAGAATCTTCTGCCCATTGCAGTTGTCAGTCTGATCAGCTATGCACTGGCAAATCTCATAGGTGTCAGCCCTATGTATGAGGCACTGCTTGAAAGAATGGTTAATTCCGACCACACTGAACCAAAATTCAGAAAAATCAATGAAAAGGTTTTACAGACTTTTGTTGTACCTGTGGGGAGCCCTATTGCAGACAAAAAAATTATGGATATTGACTGGGGCAAGCACTGCTTGATTGTAAGCATTGAACGTGATGAGATTTCAGTAACACCAAAGGGCGAAACGAAAATCAGAGAGGGCGACGAGCTTGTTATACTTGTCAGTCAGCGACGATTTTCAAAAGATAAGGAAAGACTTGAAAAAATAATTAATTGAGGTAAAATTTATGGAAGAAAGGCAATGGTACAAAGGCGACACACATATGCACACAATCAACAGTGACGGTGTTCTGACAAAAGGACAGCTTGTTGACAAGTGCAAAAAGGCTGGTCTTGATTTTATGATAATCACAGACCACAACTTCAACTCTGTTGAAAAGACTTATTTTGACAAGGAAATGCTTGTTATTCAGGGTCAGGAGCTTACAGACGAACCGGGTCACGTAAACGTATGGGGCAAAAAAGTTCCCTTTGACCCTCCGCATACTCTTAATACGGCTGAGGATTACCACCGATACATAGATGCCTGTAAAAAGACCGGTGCTGTTGTTTCACTTAACCATCCGTTCTGCTCTAACTGTCCATTCAGATTAGAGCCTGAGGATTACCCCTTTGACTGCGTTGAGGTATGGAACACAATTCAGCACAGCGATAACATTAAAAATATGGAGTGGTGGCACAATCAGCTCCTTCAGGGCAAAAGAATCGCAGCAGTGGGTGGCTCTGATTTCCATAGGGACTATGTTATTCCTTTTATGGCAATGCCTACAACCTACGTTAATGCAAAAAGTAAAACCGAAAAGGATATTCTTGAGGCCATCTGTGAGGGAAGATGCTTTGTTACAAACACACCAAATTCAACAACAATTTTTCTGCACTGCGGTGATGCTGAAATCGGTGACACAGTAAAGCTTGCTGACAATAATAAGCTTGAGGTAAGAGTATCTGATTTCAAAAAGGGACACACCCTTAAGATATATAACAATAACAAGGTTATTTTTGAAAGCACTGCTGAAAAATCAGCCGAAGGATATATTGCCGAAATCGAGATTGAAGAAAAAGGCTTTGTAAGAGCTGAAATTACATACCGATTCAATCCCCTTATTGAAAAGGTATATGCCTTTGCAGAGAAAAAGTTTTTGTCAAGCCGAGGTGTTCAGAGCGGCGACAGCCTTACCCTGCCGGATTTCTTCTACGCCTTCACAAATCCAATCTGGGTAGAATAGCAATTAAATCAGCACCCCTTCTAATCAATTAAAAAGGGGTGCTGATTCTTTGCAATTTAAGCCAATTCTATGATTCATAGGGTGACAAATACACCTTTTGGTGATAATATTTAATTGAAAGGTGGGATGAATTATGGAAAATAAAACAGGTGCATTTATTGCACAGCTAAGAAAGGAAAACAACTTAACGCAAAAAGAGCTTGCAGAAAAAATCAATGTTACCGACAAAGCCGTATCACGCTGGGAAACAGGAAAGGGCTTTCCCGAGGTATCACTGCTGATACCGCTCAGCGACGCCCTTGACATTTCTGTTAACGAACTGCTGACAGGTGAAAGAATTGAAAAAGAAAAAATAATTGATAACTCCAACAAAATAATTGTTGAAACAATTACAAAAACAAACAATGACATAAGTACAACAGGTAAACTAATATTTATCATATTCTGCATTATTCAACTTACTGTTTTTTACATCCTGCCGCTATTAGTAAGTCCACGCAGTGATTTGCCAATCGTGTTCCCATATATGTTGGCAGCGTATATTAACTCAATTAGCATTGGATTTATAAAAGGTAAACTAAAGTTTCTTGCTCCTGTTTTAACATCACTGATGTTTCTTCCGATGGGACTCATTGAATACGAGAGCATATCACGCTTTGACGGTGAAGAGCTCGCCATTTACGCATTTGTATTTATGGCATTATCATTGGGGGGCTTGTGCTTTGGAATGTTTATTAAATTCATAAGCAAAGTAATTAATAAAAAAATATTAAAATAAACAAAAGGACTTGTTCATAACTGAAC
>VSOH01000071.1 GCA_009774735.1 Clostridiales bacterium | reverse complement strand
ATAACAATATTGACTTTGACACCTACTTTAAAAATTATCCTGATAAATCAGGCTTTTTCGGAAAATACGGCGGTTCTTTTATTCCGCCTGAGCTTCAAAATGCTATGAACGAGATTACCGATGCATATTATTCAATAAGCAAATCACGCAAGTTTATAGATGAGCTTCGCCGTATACGCAAGGAATTTCAGGGCAGACCGACACCTATTTCCCACCTTGAAAGGCTGTCATCTCAGTTAGGCGGTAATGTTCAGCTTTATGTAAAGCGAGAGGATCTGAACCACACAGGCGCGCATAAGCTTAATCATTGTATGGGTGAAGCTTTGCTTGCTAAATATATGGGCAAGAAAAAGGTCATTGCAGAAACCGGTGCGGGTCAGCACGGCGTAGCACTTGCTACTGCTGCAGCTTATTTCGGTCTTGAATGTGATATATATATGGGTGCTGTTGATATAAAGAAGCAGGCTCCTAATGTTGCAAGAATGAAAATTCTCGGTGCAAATGTTGTTGAAGTTACTCATGGTCTGCAGACGCTTAAAGAAGCTGTGGATGCTGCGTTTGAGGCATATTGCAATGAGTATAAGGATGCAATTTATTGTATAGGCTCAGTAGTAGGCCCTCACCCGTTCCCGATGATGGTACGTGATTTCCAGAGTGTTGTCGGCATTGAGGCAAGGGAGCAGTTCATTGAAATGACAGGTGAATTACCGGACGCTGTTGTTGCCTGCGTTGGCGGCGGTTCAAATGCGATGGGAATGTTTTCCGGATTCCTCAATGACCCTGTTGACATTTATGGTATTGAGCCTTTGGGCAGAGGAACAGCTCTTGGAGACCACGCGGCAAGCCTTACATATGGCAGTGAGGGAATTATGCACGGCTTTAACAGTATTATGCTTAAGGATGAAAACGGAGAGCCTGCTCCTGTTTATTCGGTAGCAAGCGGTCTTGATTATCCGTCATCAGGTCCGGAGCATGCATTTTTGCACGATCTCGGCAGGGTAAAATATGATACTGTTAATGATGATGAAACAATTGATGCTTTTTATACGCTTTCAAGACTTGAGGGTATTATTCCTGCAATAGAAAGCTCCCACGCTGTCGCTTACGGTATTAAGCTTGCCAAGCAGATGGATAAGGGCGCCGTTCTTATCAACCTCTCAGGAAGAGGAGATAAAGATATGGATTATATTATTGAAAAATACGGCATCAGATAAATAAAAAATATCTTAAAAGCATAAAAAGGCGCTCTGAAACGAGTGCCTTTTTTATGTAAATCATTCAAAAATATGATGACAAATCTTTTGAAATGGTTTATGATTAGGATAGTCTATAAAATAAAAAATTTGACAAGGGTGATGATATGAAAAAAATACTATGTCTGTTTTTATCCTCTGTGATTATTCTCACTTGCTTTGCAGGCTGCAAAGCAAAAAGAGTGGATGCTGTAATCAAAAATCTTGAGGGCAACGCCCTTGAGTTTGATGACAGCAACGGCATATCTGTTCACGACCCGTCACTTTTCAAATCAAATGACGGCAAGTATTATGTTACAGGCTCACACATTGCAATGGCTGAAAGTGATGATTTAATAAATTGGAGTACAGTTTCATCAGGTGTTTACGACAGCAATAAAATATTAGTTAACGACAACAAAACACTGAGAGAAAGCTATGCAAAGGCATTTGCCTGGTGTGATGCTGCACAGACACAATGGAAACGTAGTGATGACGAATGGGAAACCAATGTATGGGCAAGCGACATTATTTATAATGAGGCTATGGGTAAATACTGTTATTATGCCAGTTCATCCGTATGGGGAACAACAGCATCCGTGATATGGTTTGCAACAGCAGACAGTCCCGAAGGAACCTTTGAATTCAAAGATTGTCTTGTTTACAGCGGGTTTAACAAGCTGAGAAAACTTGGTCAGATTAAATACCCCACACACTACAGCTTTACCAATATAGGCGAGCTGATTGAGCAGGGTGTTTTCACTGAGGAGGAAGTAGAATCACAGCGTTGGTTTGACAAAGAGGGCAGCTATGACTGTACCCTTGGTGCAGCACCAAACTGCATTGACCCTGCACCTTTTTATGACAGTGACGGCAACCTTTGGCTGAGCTATGGGTCATTCAGCGGCGGCATTTATGTTATTCCGCTGATTGAAGAAACAGGAATGCCGGACTATGATGAAATGCACAACAATGACGGCTACGATATTTATTTCGGCAAACAGATTTCCCGTACTAACGCAGAAACCGAAAACACAGGCGAAGGACCCTTTATTACATATGACAGTAAAAGCGGCTACTACTATTTCTTCCTGACCTACGGCGGTCTTGGTGCTCTTGACGGATATAACATCCGTGAATACAGAAGCAAAAATCCTGATGGACCTTATGTCGATGCCGCAGGCAATGATGCCACTGAAATGAAAAGCACAGGCACAAATATTATAGGTAATTATCAGTTCAGCTTCAATGAAAAGGCATACCTTTCAGGCGGTCACAGCTCCTGCTTGATTGACGATGACGGAAAAATATATCAGGCTTACCACACACGCTACAATGACGGAGAGGGCAATTTCCACAATGTACAGATTCATCAGATGCTCAGGAATTCAGACGGCTGGCTGACAATGCTGCCACTTGCATATAAGGGCGAAACGGCTAAACCTGTCAGTCTTAATGACATTGCGGGAAACTATGAGCTGATTCTGTTTAAGAATGAAACACAGAAAACCGATGACTGGTCAACTGTAAATCATATCATCAATACACCTGTTACGGCTCAAATCAGCAGTGACGGAAAGCTGACGGTTGACGGCAAAAGCTGTGAATTTAAACTTAATGATAATTCATATACCTTCACCGCAGTTATTGATGGTGCAGCCTATAACGGTGTATTTTGCGAAGGCAAAACAGATAATAATAAAACTAAAATGACCCTTTCAGCATTGGCTGACAACAATCAGTGCATCTGGGCAGCAGCAAAATAAAAATAATTAACAACACCCCTGACACGGTTATTCCGTATCAGGGGTGTTGTTTTATAAACAATACTAATATGCAGCATTTCAGTACATTCCACTAAAATAGGAATGACGGCAGATTGCTCTGCCGCCACCCTTCCGGAGCTTTATTTGATGTCAGTTAGCTAACATAGAATTTGTCACTCCAGCCGGTATAAACTTTTGTTTCAACACCATTAATCACTTCATTCTTGTAAGTTCTTATAATTAGATAAGTATTATTTGTAGCATTCATATAAATTGTTTGTGATGTTACATTAGCACTGAAGGTCAAATCCTTAAGAATAATATCATTGGAAACAACCTGAATTTGATAACCGTCTGCACCTTCTACCGCAAGCCATTCGGCCTGAATACCACGGGATACCTTTTTAGCTGATATTATACCTCCTGCAGCCCTTTCTTTAATATTGAAGGTTAAATAATATGTGCCTTCATAGTAGGTTTTAAATGTAACCTTTACTGTGTAGGTACCAACCTCCATTCTTCCTGCAGGCATTTCAATATCGTAATAATCTGAACTAATGCTGTTACCCTCAGTATCCTCAATCAGCACATCAGGTGTAAACTGCATACTATTAAAAATAAATTCAGTTTGGTCAAGCGCAATTCTTCCTATTCCCAAGAAATAATTACCACTAACCATGTCTCCGCATTCAGTACAGATTTCACCGCAACGTCCAGCCTTTCCCATTGAAGCTTTTTCAACAACAAATTTCGTTGTGTGACCTGTTTTTTCAATTTTTTTGCCACAGCACTCAGTAGTATTGCATACATCACAATAAATGTCGCCTGTGTAGCCATCCTCTGTACAGGTTGCTTCTCTTACATTTACTGTAACAGGATTAACATGAGGAAGTTTGCTAATAATTGTACCTTTTTTAACAATAGTGCCGCACTCAACACAAATCTCGTCACCAGTGTTACCAAAGCTTCCGCAAGTAGGCTCACAAACATTTCTGATTTCAGTCTTGGCATGGTTTAGCTTGGAAATTTCTTTGCCTTGCTCAAGCACAGCACCACAGTCATTACATACTGTATCACCGGTATAACCGGCTGCTGCACATGTCGGGTCAAGATTGTTTTCAAGATGAGTTCCCTCTGCGTGCCTGCAGTTGGTAACGAAATATTGGAATTCCTGTTCAAAGGAAAGTATTCCGAGACCAACATAATCAAACTCATCTGAACTCATCCAGAATTTACCTGTATGCCAGCCCAAAGTGGATGTGTCAATGTTAAAGAAGAAGTTTTCAGCACCCTGTGCATCAATTATTTCCTGGAACAGTATATCCTGCCCCATAAGTTTTCCCTTAACCTCAATTTCGTCGTAGTTAAAATCATCGTTAATCATATAATGATCCTTAACATTAGAAATAGTAATGGTAACTCTCATTGCACCTGATAATTCCCAGTGAGCATAAATATCCATATTATCGGTTAAAACCGTATTCTCAGATAATTGATTGCCGTAAAGTGCATCATCAAACCAACCAACAAATTTTGTAAATTGTTCTGTATTGGTTGTGCGTTCCGGTATATCTAAATCACCAAGTGTATCACCGTAGTTATAAATAAGGTCATAAACACTGTCAATAGATCTGTTTGTATGAACTGTTACAACAATCTCATTCTCGCGGAATTCCTCCCAGTGAGCATAAAGTGTACCTTCATAAGGAAACATAACAATACTGTCAGCAGTGATTTCTTCTCCGCCTTCCGGATTTGTAAACCAACCAAGGAACTTATATCCATCAAGATAAGCCGTAGGAAGCTTTGAATAATTCTCACCATAATAGTATTTTTTAGGTATTACATTTGCGGCACCGCCATTACCATCAAATTCAATATTGATTGCAACTCTTGACCAATTAGCTATAAGAGTTATTTCACCTGTTTTACTTAAATCAGGAACCTTGCTTGTAGCCGTTATCGCTTCGCTGTTATAATACCAGCCATTGAATTTACAGCCCGGTTTAGTTGGAACAGGAAGGGTGCCGTAATTTTGACCGTAGTAAATCGGCATGCTTCCAACTTCACATTCACCGCCGTTGGCGTTAAATTTAAGAATATACTCATCCTGCGCCCAGAGTGCATACAATGTGCCGAGATTTCTGTCTTCAAATACAGTTTCAGCCGTATACTCATTTGCAGGCACTTTAGCCTTGTCAAACCAACCGATAAACTGATAACCAATTCTTATCGGAACAGGAAGCTCACCCATCGGCTCACCATATCTAAATGCTATGCAATCAACATCGCAGCTTCCGCCATTGGCGTTAAATATTATATTATATTCAGGCTTATCCTCAATCCAGTTTGCCTTAAAGGTCATACTTTCAGTAATAGTCAGATTAGGAGTCAGAGTTACCGTCTTGTACAATGGCAACGAATTCGTTTTGACTCTGCAGGTCCAGCCTGTAAAAATGTAACCTTCTCTTACAGGTACAGGAATATCCTTAATATTACCGTTGCCGTCAGTATAGAGCGTCGTTACGTCACACTCACCGCCATTGGCATCAAGATGAACTGCTATTGCTTCAACCCAGTGTGCAGTAAATACTGCATCCTTTTCAAGAGAATAGATATGCTCCGGCGTAATCGGAACTTCCTCTTTAATAGTAATAGTACCGACAAGCTGAGATACGTGTTTATATGCAATATCAATATTAAACCAGCCTGCAAATACATAACCGGGCTTTGTTGGAACAGGAAGTACACCGACAGGCTTTCTGAACTCGACCCTCTTTGTTTCAACATCACATATACCACCATCAGTATCAAAGGTTACTGTAAACTGTTTTGTGCTTGGTTTAATCGGCTTTGAGGTTGATTGGGTTGTAGTTTCATCATCCCAACCGCCATCTATATCTTCATTACCAATTTTCTTTGTTGTGGTTTCATCATCCCAACCACTGTCTATATCCTCGATGCCTACCGACTTTTTAGTCGTCTTTTCTACTTTATTTTTTTCAGTAGAGCTTGGCGTTACAGTGGTTTCTTCCTCGTCCCAGCCACCATCTATATCCTTGATGCCGTGTTTTAATGTGGCTTCTTTATATGACAGGTCATCACTCTCAGCCGCAGCTACTATTCCCCAATCATTTAATTTCTGGTTGATTGTTTCAACCACTTCCTTGGCAATGTTGTGACCTGATATTTTATATACTGCAGCATTACAGCTTATTGCCGACAGAAGAATAATACAAGCAACAATAGAGGCTCGCATTCCTCTGCTCAGCGATTTAAAATTTCTGCCTGAGCAGGCATTTATAATTTTTTTGCCTGTTGTCAGCGGAATAAATACCGGAAAGCCGTTATCACTCTGCTGCTCAAGCTCAATTAACATATCTGTACACTCGTCAATTAAATCGCAGTCCATTTCGTCAATATCTTTTTTTAACTCATCATCAATCAGCTCATTAAGCATTGCTTTGAACTCTTTATTAAATTGTTTTTCATTTAAAAGCGAATTTAAAACTTTTTTATCCACTAAAGTATTCATAACTATCTCCTTTCTATTCTATAACAATAGAATTTTTTATTTTGTCACGAAGTCGCTGCAGCCGTTTTGCAACAGTCTGCTTATTTACCCCTAATACCTTGGCAACCTGCTCAATAGTCAGGTCATCAATATATTTCAATTGAAGGAGCTGTTGTTCATTTGGCGTAAGCAGCTTATTGAGCTTTTCATTCAAAATTTGATAATCGATTCTGCTGTCCACACTGTCCCTGTCATCTACAACCTTATCGGTATAATCCTCTAAAGGCAGTATCGTGTTATTTTGCTTAGCATTTGCTTCAATATGTTTCATTATGTAGTTACCGGCAATCTTGTACAAATAAGCTCTCGGATTTGTAATCTCTTCATTATTTCTAAGCTTCCTGTAAAATGTCATAAAGACATTCTGCATACAATCCTCTGCACCTGAATTATCCCCATTTAACTTAACAAGACAGAATTTGTAAATTGAGCTTTTGTATTGATTATAAATCAGAGTAAACCTATCCTCTAAAGCTTTTTTACTTTTATAAGTATCCAAATAACACACCTCCATTCATATAGTAGTCCCTAAAATGGTAAAAAAGTTGACATAATTTTTCAATTTTTTTAAAATTTTTGCGAATAAAAAATGCCCAATAAGTATTGGGCATTTCAGCCTGTAGAAAAACCCTAAATCCGGAAAGGATTTAGGGTTAAATTTTTAAGATTAATGAAAAACATGCTGAT
>VSOH01000070.1 GCA_009774735.1 Clostridiales bacterium | reverse complement strand
TATCTATACTTTCAATTGAAAATAGTGTAAAATATATCTATTAATTTTGGAGTTTTTTTGTTATGAATATTGTAGATGTTCAAAATTTAACATTATCCTTTGGTGAAAATACACTTTTCTCCAATGTTTCTTTTGATATAAAGGATAAGGAAAAGGTTGGCTTTGTCGGTGTTAACGGCGCAGGTAAAACCTCTCTTTTTAAAATATTGACAGGTGAATATATTCCTGACAGCGGTAACTGCTTTATGTCAAAAAGTATCCGTCTTGGTTATATGGAACAGCATACCTGTTCTGATGATAGAACAATCTGGAATGAGCTTGTGAGTGTTTTCGATGACCTTATTGAAATGGAAAATGAGCTTGAGTTACTTGCACAGGAGCTGACGCTCAATCATTCTCAGCAGCTTATTGACAGGCAGGATTATTTAACGGATGCATTTAACAGACAGGGTGGCTTGACCTATAAATCAATGACGCGTTCTGCATTAATCGGTCTTGGCTTCAGTGAGGATGATTTTAATAAATCAACCAAAACACTTTCGGGCGGTCAGCGTTCAAAACTGATTTTAGCAAAGCTGCTTTTGTCAAAGGCAGATTTTCTTTTGCTTGATGAGCCTACCAATCATCTTGATATTTCTTCAATTCAGTGGCTTGAGGAATTCTTGAAAAACTTTAACGGTGCCTGTCTTATTATATCCCATGACAGATATTTTCTTGACAAAACCACTGATAAAACAATCGAGCTTGAAAATAAAAAAATCCGTTCATATAAGGGCAATTATTCCACCTTTCTTGTAAAAAAAGAGGCAGAGCAGAAAGCAATTGAAGATAAATATAATAACGATATTGCTGAGATTGAGCGTCTTGAAGGCATCATTGCCCAGCAAAGGCAGTGGAACAGAGAAAAGAATATTAAAACTGCCGAAAGCAAGGAAAAGGTTGTTGAACGCATAAAAGCACAGCTTGTGCTGCCTGACAGCAAGGTTGAAAAAATCAGATTTGATTTTACGCCAAAATGTGTGTCCGGTGAGGATGTTATTGATGTAAACGGTCTTTCAAAATCATTTAACGGAAATAAAATTTTCTCGAATGCAAGTTTTAATGTGAAAAGAGGGGAGCGTGTATTCCTTCTCGGTGACAACGGCTGCGGCAAAACCACGCTTTTGAAAATCCTTATGGGTGATTTGACCCGTGATGACGGTACCTTTAAATTTGGACAGTCCCTTATGACAGGCTATTTTGATCAGGTTCAGGCGAAGCTGGATTTAACCAAAACAGTTATTGATGAGGTGTGGACCAATTTTCCATATATGACTGAAACAAAGGTGCGAAACGCTCTTGCAGCTTTTCTGTTTAAGGGTGAAGATGTTTTCAGACCGCTTGAGGTCTGCTCGGGCGGTGAGCGTGCACGTGTTGCACTGCTCAAGCTTATGCTTGGCGGCTTCAATTTTTTACTGCTTGATGAGCCTACCAATCATCTTGATGCATTTTCCCGTGAGGAGCTTGAAAATACTTTGCTTAACTATCAGGGCACAATGCTTATCGTATCACATGACAGATATTTTATAAACAAGCTTGCTACACGTATAGTTGAATTAACACCGAACGGCTGTAACAGCTATATCGGTGGCTATGATGAATATGCTGAGCGGCGGTATGTGCAGACTGCTGAAAAGCCAAAAGAAGAAAAACCAAAGGTTAACGATTATAAGCTGAAGAAGGAGCGTCAGAGCAATCTCAGGAAGCTTACGACGAAGAGCAAAAGGCTTGAGGAAGAGATTGAGTGTGTTGAGCTTGAAATTGAGAAAACACAGGAAAAGCTTGATTCAGCAGGCTATGAGGAGCTTATGGAATTAACAAAGCAGCTTGATGAATTAACCTCGAAAAGAGATAACCTCTATTCCGATTGGGAGCTGACCGCTATGGAATTAGAGGCGTATAATTCATAATACAGATACAGGAGAGTTTTATGTCAGCCGTAGTTATAATAGGCGCAGGTGCAGCAGGTCTTTTGTGCGGTGCTAAACTTGCACAAAGGGGTTTTGATGTTACACTGCTTGAAAAAATGAACAGACCCGCAAGAAAGCTGATGATAACAGGTAAGGGCAGATGTAATGTTACAAATGCCTGCTTTGAGCTTGACGATTTAATATCAAATGTTCCAACCAATCCAAGGTTTATGTATTCGGCTTTTTCACATTTTATGCCGTATGACACGATGGCACTTTTTGAGGAACTCGGAGTGCCTCTTAAAATCGAAAGAGGAAATCGTGTTTTTCCTCAAAGCGACAAGGCTGTGGATATTGTTGATGCCCTTGTCCGATATTGTAAGGACAGCGGTGTTAAAATTGTTCAGGCAGAGGCTAAGGCTTTTGAAACTGAAAACGAGGAAATTAAAGCCGTTATACTTTCTGATAAATCAAAAATTTTCTGTGACAGGGTTGTTGTTGCCACAGGCGGTAAAAGCTACCCCTTAACAGGCTCAACAGGTGATGGGTATATTCTTGCAAGGTCTGTGGAGCACAATGTGACATCAATCAAGCCAAGCCTTGTGCCGTTGGTGTGCTCAAATAACTTTGTACCGAAGCTTCAGGGATTGTCACTGAAAAATATTTCTGTTACACTTTTTGAAAATGAAAAGGAAATATTTACCGATTTCGGTGAAATGATTTTTACTCATTACGGTGTGTCCGGTCCTGTTATTCTTTCAGCTTCAAGCCACATTGGAAATATGGGAAAAAAGGATTATAAAATAGAAATTGATTTTAAGCCTGCACTTGATTTGCAGACTCTTGATAAGCGTCTGCAAAAGGATTTTTCTGAATTTTCCAATAAAGATTTTATAAATTCTTTGTCAAAGCTGTTGCCTAAAAAACTAATTCCTGTTATAGTTTTAATCAGCGGTGTTTCACCGAATACCAAGTGTAATCAGATTACTAAGGAGCAAAGACAGGCTCTTGCTCATCTTCTTAAGCATTTTACAGTTAATGTAAGCAGCTTTCGGCCTGTTGAGGAGGCAATTATTACCTCAGGCGGTATTGATGTTAAGGAGCTTGACCCGAAAACAATGAAATCAAAAATTGTTGATAATCTCTATTTTATCGGTGAGGTTATTGATGTTGATGCATATACAGGCGGTTTTAATTTGCAGATTGCATTTTCTACTGCGGCTGTGTGTGCAGAAAATATGGAATAAAAGAGAGGCAGTTTTATGATTAATGTAGCTATTGACGGACCTGCAGGTGCAGGCAAGTCAACGATTGCCAAAGCAGCAGCTAAGACCCTTGGCTTTATTTATGTTGACACAGGTGCACTCTACCGAACAATTGCACTCAGTGCTGTAAGGTGTGGTGCTGATGATAATGAAAAAATAATTAATATGCTTAATGATATAACTGTTAAGCTCGGCTTTGCCGATGATGGCAGTCAGTGTGTTTATCTCAATGGTGAGAATGTTTCATCACTTATCAGAACACCTGAAATTTCCATGGCGGCATCAAAGGTTTCCGCTATACCGGAGGTAAGAGCGTTTCTTCTTGATCTTCAGCGTGATATTGCCCGTGAGAATAATGTTATTATGGACGGGCGTGACATTGCTTCAGTTGTTCTGCCGAATGCTCGGCCTAAAATCTTTTTATTTGCATCACCCGAATGCAGAGCCGACAGAAGATATAAGGAGCTTATTGAAAAGGGTGAAAAGGTCACATATGAGGACGTGCTTGCTGATGTCAACCAACGTGACTATCAGGATTCTCACCGTGATATTGCACCACTTAAGCCGACAGATGAGTCTGTTATGGCTGATACATCAGAGCTTGATTTACAGCAGTCAATTGAGCTGATAATTAATATTATTAAGGAGAATATGCAGTGAAGGAATTTGATTACTCTCAGGTAAAGCACTATAAGCTTTACAATTTTATTAAGGTTGCTTTCAGACCGCTTGTAAAAATTGTTTACCATACAAAATTCAAGGGGCTTGAAAATGTGCCGAAAAATAATAATTACATAGTTGCAATCAACCATACCTGTGCTGTTGACCCGATTTTTGTTGCATGTCCAAAGCAGGTTCCGCCGCTTCACTTTATGGCTAAGGTTGAGCTGTTCAAAAATCCTATTGCAGCCTGGTTTATTACGCATATGTATGGCTTTCCTGTTAAAAGAGGCAAGGGAGATACTTCTGCAATTGACTATGGCATCAAGATTATTGAAGAGGGTCATGTAATGGCAATCTGTCCGGAGGGCAAGCGTATTAAGGATAAGGACGGTGTGCCCCAAAAGGCAAAGGCAGGCGTTGCTGTTATTGCAAAGGCTACAGGTGCAGATATTCTTCCTGTTGCTATTTGCTGCAAAGGCAAAATAAAGCCCGGCAGTCACGTAACTGTTTCATACGGTAAACTGATTAAAAACAGTGAGCTTGGTCTTGATAAGGAAAATGTCGGACCTCACGATATTAAAGATGCAGCTAATATGGTAATGGGCAGAATTACCGAGCTTTGGGAGGCTGAATGCAGATTATGATTAAGCTTGCAAAAACAGCAGGGTTTTGTTTTGGTGTTGACAGAGCAGTAAATCTTGTTTATGAGCTTGTTGAAAAGGGTGAAAGGGTATGTACCTTAGGACCGATAATTCATAATTCACAGCTTGTAGCTGATCTTGAAAGCAAGGGTGTTAAAATTATTGATGATATTTCCGAGTGTCCGGATGGCTATACGGTTGTCATTAGAACTCACGGAGTTGAAAAAACGGTTATTGATCGTGCAGGTGACAGCAATGTTGATTATATAGATGCCACCTGTCCCTTTGTTTCAAAAATTCACAGAATTGTAAGTGAGCAGCAGGAGGGAACAGTTACCCTTATTGCAGGTGACGAAAATCATCCCGAGGTTATGGGTATTCGCTCTTATTGCCGTGGTAAGAGCTTTGTGTTTAAAAATGATGAAGAACTTAACTTTATACTGAAAAATAATGGTCTTATTGACGAAAAATCGTTGATTTGTGTTTCGCAGACCACATTTTCTTTAAAAGAATGGAAAAAATGCGAGAAAATTCTAAAAAAACTATATACAAATTGCAAAATTTATAGTACAATATGTAATGCTACAGCCGACAGACAGGAGGAAGCGGCTTCCATTTCCGAGGAAGCAGACGCTATGATTGTAATCGGCGGTAGACATTCATCTAACACCTGTAAGCTTAGGGATGTTTGTAAAGCCAAGGCAGATACCTATTTAATAGAAACCGCCGAAGAGCTGCACGATATTGACCTCAGTCTTTATAAGGTAGTTGGTGTTACTGCGGGGGCTTCAACACCCTCGGTTATTATCAAGGAGGTACTAAAATCCATGTCCGAAGAAATTATTGAAAAGGAAGTTGAAACAACTGATTCAGTTGTGGAGACAGCAGATACCGCTGATAAGGCTACTGAGCCTGCTGTCAAAGCATCTGCTGATGGTGAGGCAACCTTCGAAGAAATGCTTGAAGAATCATTCAGGGAAGATGAAAACAGCAAGGTAGTAAAAGGTACAGTTGTTAACATTACTCCAACAGAGGTATTTGTTGATGTTGAGGGTAGAAAGCAAACTGGTGTTATCGCTTTTGATGATTTGTCATCAGAGCCAATTACTAAGCCAGAGGATGCTGTTAGCATTGGTGATGAGCTTAGCCTTGTTATTATGAAAACTGATGACAGTGAAGGTGTGCTCAAGCTTTCTAAGAAGCTTGTTGACCAGTTTAAGGGCTGGGAGGACATTGTTGCTGCCAAGGAAAATGATGAAGTACTTGAGGGTACTGTTACCGCTGTTGTTAAGGGCGGTGTAATTGTTGTTGCTAAGGGTACAAGAGTATTTGTTCCTGCATCACTCACAGGTGTTGCTCGCGGACAGGAGCTTGATATTCTTAAGAATACAACAGCTCGTTTCAGAATTATTGACATTAATAATTCAAGACGCCGTGCAGTTGGCTCAATTAAGGTTGTTGCTAACGAAGAAAGAAAGGCTCAGCAGGAAGCTCTTTGGGCTTCACTTGAAGAGGGTCAGAAGCTTAACGGCACAGTTAAGTCACTTACAAGCTATGGCGCATTTGTTGATATCGGTGGTATGGACGGTATGATTCATATCAGCGAACTTTCATGGAACAGAATTAAGCATCCGTCAGAGGTTGTTAAGGTTGGCGATGTTGTTGAGGTAACAATTAAGAGCCTTGATGCGGAGAATAAAAAGATTTCTCTCGGCTTCAAGAAGATTGAGGATAACCCATGGGAGATTCTTAAGAGAGATTATCCTGTTGGTACAGACTGCAAGGCTAAGATTGTTTCAATCGCTGCTTTCGGTGCATTCGCTAATGTTATTCCGGGTATAGACGGTTTAATTCATATCAGCCAGATTTCATGGGAAAGAGTTAAGACACCTGCTGATGTACTCAGTGTTGGTGACGAGGTTGACGTTAGAATTATTGATGTTGACTATGATAAGAAGAGAGTTTCTCTTTCAATGAAAGAGCTTATCTCAAAGCCTGAAGAAACAGTTGCAATTCTTGCTGACGAGGATGACGCTGAATAATAGGGCTACATAAAAATCAAAAGGCAAGGAGTTTCTCCTTGCCTTTTTTATCTTAATTTACTTTCTGTAAATATTAAGAGAGGGCTTTTAAGCCCTCTCCTTAAAAAATGCTAATTAAAAATTGAATTAATTAAATTTTGATAAATTTCTGTTGGATTTTGCTGGAATTTATCTCTAATCAGCTCTGCCTGTGCCATTGTAGGAACATTCAGTGACAGCACCATAAAGTCCTTGTCAATGTCACTTACATGCATTGTTATTTTAAAATATCCGTTTTCAGGGATTATTTCAACCTTGTTTTCCTTTTTGTTGATTTCACGCTCGGCAAGTTTTCTTACCATTTCAATACTTTTTTCTCTTATTGTTATAGGCAGGTCTTTTTCAACGATATCAACAGCAAATTTGCAGTCCTTGCTTATTTCAAGATAGCCATTTTCATTTTCTTTGAAATGACCCTTTTTAATCATTTTTGAAATAGCGTTTGATACTTCAAAATAATTTGCTATTTTTCCATCGACAATTGCATCTATTATATTCTGTGCTGTTATTTTTTTCTCACAGTTGGCAAGAATATAACAGACTAATATAGATATTGCGGAACTTGAGCGTAATCCACCGTCCTCAATGCCTGCTGTAAAAGCATCAAAATCCAAAACAGGGTTATATTCCTTGTCCATTATCTCACCGTCCCTTTGATTATTATACTGATTTTTGACAAATAATATAATAGCAC
>VSOH01000007.1 GCA_009774735.1 Clostridiales bacterium | reverse complement strand
TTACAGTACAGCCTGTTATAATTCTATATTACAGGTACAGAGGTAATAATTCAACAGTAATTATTTGATTATAAGGGTAATATTTTGATGAACAAAAACAGAGCTAACATTCATAATGACCACGCCTTTCATTTTTTTGACAATTTCAACTTATCGTTCATAGAGCTTATAGCCGTAGGCAGTGATGTAATAAACAACAGTGACTATCATTGGTGCAACAAGGAGCGCCCCGATGCAATACTTTTTCAGTACACGTTAAGCGGAAGCGGCACCGTTGAAATCGGCGACAAAAAATATATTGTCGACCAAGGGAAGGCTTTCTTTTTAAAGATGCCTGCTGACGAAAGCTACTATTTTGACGAAGAAAACAACAGTGCACCATGGAAATTTGTTTATATCATATTCAGCGGCAGCACAGCAGAAGAGTTTTATAAATATGCAACCGAACGCACAGGATGCATTATGTCCTTATCAGAATTTCATCCTGCTGTCAGAATACTGCTGGATTTATACAGCAGGACTTTGAATTCAAATATAAAAAATGTTTTTGACGCAAGCAGTGCGCTAATTCAGTTTTTGTGTGCACTGTGCAGTCCCTGCATTTCTCAGAATTCAAATCTTGTTGACAGTGCAATGGATTATTTTAAAAGTAATTTTGAAAAGCAGATAACGATTGCTATGGCAGCAGATTATCTTGGAGTTTCACATAGTCACCTGACAAGGGAATTTTTAAAATATACAAAAGAAAAACCAAGTGACTATCTGACCAAGCTGAGGATGGAAAAGGCTGTTGAACTGCTTAATTCAACAAATATGAAGCTAAAGGACATAAGCAAGCAATGCGGATATTCCGACGAAAACTATTTTGGTAAGGTTTTCAAAAAATACATAAAAATATCACCGGCGCAATTCAGGGCACAATCAAAAGCATACGGTTATATAAAAACATAAAAAATCAGACAAGGCATAATTCCTTGTCTGATTTTCATCTTATTATTTCCAATCAATTTTCTTTATATAAATTTCTGAGAATTTCAATTTCTTTAGCATAGCCGTCAAGCTCATTCGGCGTTTCAAGGAAAAACGGAAGATTTTTAAGTGAAGGATGATTGATAATTCTTTCAAAAGCATCCAGACCGATATAACCCTCACCGATTTTTTCATGCCTGTCCTTATGTGCAGCAAGCGGATTTTTGCTGTCATTAAGATGAATAGCCTTTAATCTGTCAAGACCGATTACCTTATCAAACGCCTCAAGCACACCATCAAGCTCATTTACAATATCATAACCGCCATCGTGAATATGACAGGTATCAAGACAAACACCCATTTTATCACTAAGCTCAACCCTGTCAATAATTGATCTAAGCTCCTCAAAGTTTCTGCCTATTTCAGTACCCTTGCCTGCCATTGTTTCAAGCAGAACTGTTGTTGTCATTTCAGGGAATAAAACCTTGTTCAGAATTTCTGCAATCTGCTCAATTCCGACCTCCTCGCCCTGTCCGACATGGGAGCCGGGGTGAAAATTATAAAGCTGACCCGGTGTATATTCCATACGCATTAAATCATCTGCAAAGGTATTCAGTGCAAACTCCCTTGTTTCAGGCTTGGCACTGCAGCAGTTAAGTGTGTATGGTGCATGAGCAAGAATAACAGGAAAATTTTCACTTTTCATAAGCTCAAGAAAAGTATCAACATCCTTTTGGTCAATAGCCTTTGCACTGCCTCCACGTGGATTTCTTGTGAAAAATTGAAAGGTATTTGCACCGATTTCCTGTGCCTGCTTAAGCATTGCAGTATATCCCTTTGATGCACTCAAATGAGCTCCGATAGTTAACATTATAATTACCTCTTTACTTTGTTTGTTCTAAAACTTCTTTGGCAATGGCTTCCTCAGCCTTGCCTGACATTATGTATTCAAGCAAATCAGCGACACAGCCATTATTACAGTGGCAAGCCTCAAACTTGCAGATTTTGTGAATTGAGCTTGGAGCCTGACCTGCACAAGCAGGAAGTCCCACCGTTCTGAGCATATCCCAATCATTATAATAATCACCGATTGCCGCCACATGACTTTTTTCAATGCCAAGCATATCGGCAAGCTTCATAATTCCGACACCCTTGTGGGTATCTTTTTGGAGCATTTCAAGTGTAAAAAGTGATGATGCCATAAAATTTGCATCAGGATTTTCCATTCTGTCAATAAGCTTTTTCAGCTTATTTATAACAACAGGATTTGACCAGAAAATAACCTTCATCCAGCCGTCCTCAGGAACATCGTCAATAGACCTTACATACTCATGCCTTGCCTTGTCAAAATACATTGTACCCTTTGCAAAAAGTCCGCTTTTAACAATGTATACATAGTCGGCAAAATAGATTCCGATATCAACGCTTTTAGCAATTTCATCAAATTCCTTGGCGATATATCTTACAAAATCTCTGCCCTTTTTACCAATTGTATTTTGCCACAGCATTTCTCTTTTATTATAATCATATATTCCTGCACCATTTAAAATAACCGCAGGCTGATTAGGCGTAATTCTGTTATAATTACGCTCCAGACTGGATTGAAGTCTGCCTGATGCAAGAGTAAAATTACCTCCAAGCTCGGTAAACCTTTTAATGGCATCATAATTTCTTTTAGGCAATCTTCTCATTTTATTGTTAAGTGTGCCGTCAATATCTGATACGACAAGCCAGTTTTCAAAGGTTTTTTCCATTATATCACCCCTGTTTCTTTTCAAGTTTAGCTATAAATTTTTTAAAGTATTCAGGCAAAGGTGCCTTAAATTCCAAATATTCATTAGTTCTCGGATGCACAAAACCAATTTCACCTGCATGCAAACACTGTCCTTTAAGCTCTGTTATAACTTTTTTAGGACCATAAACACTGTCACCGGCAAGCGGATGACCGATATATGCCATATGCACACGAATCTGATGTGTTCTGCCGGTTTCAAGAACACATCGTATATGCGTAAAATTCCCGTAACGCTTTATAACCTCATAATGCGTAACCGCATCCTTTGAATTCTTATCGGTTACAGCCATCTTTTTTCTGTCCTTCGGATTTCTCCCAATCGGCTGATGAACAGTTCCGTTGTCATCCTTAATATTGCCGTAAACAACCGCCTCATAGGCACGATGAAAAGAATGCTCTTTAATCTGCTGTGCCAAATCAAGATGTGCCATATCGTTTTTTGCAATTATCAAAAGCCCCGATGTATCCTTGTCAATCCTATGTACAATACCGGGACGTATAACACCGTTGATTCCGCTCAGACTGTCCTTACAGTGATAAAGCAAAGCATTCACAAGAGTGCCTGTATAATTGCCTGCCGCCGGATGAACAACCATATCCTTAGGCTTATTTACTACCAAAAGATCATCGTCCTCATAAACAATATCAAGCGGTATATTCTCCGCAGTCGTCTCAAGGGGAACTGCATCGGGAACAAATACATTTATACTGTCATTTGCCTTCAGTTTATAATTCTTATGAACAGCCTTGCCATTTACAACCACATTATCATCATCAATGAGCCTTGAAACTGCAGAGCGTGTAAAACCTTCAAGATTTTCGGTTAGATATTTGTCAATTCTTACACCTGCACTGGCGGCTGTAAAGGTAAAGCTTTCACTCATCTTTGCTCTCCTTATTATCCTTTTTGAACATATCAAAAACAAGATAAGCTATTAGACTGACTGCACCGAGAGTAACAGCACAATCCGCAATATTGAATATGGCAAAATCAACAAAAACAGGATTTATAAAATCAATAACATAACCAAAACATACACGATCAATCAAATTGCCTGCCGCACCTGCAGTTAAAACACCTAAAGTCCAGTAAAGCCACAGATTTTGCTGACATTTTTTGAACATAAAAACAAGCATTGCAACAGCAACAACTGCCGTAAGTGCAACAAAAAACCACCTTGCACCGCTGAACATTGAAAATGCCATCCCCGTATTTTCGGCATAACGAAATTCAATAAATCCTTTAATAAAATCCTTAGCTCCATCAGGATAAAGAGCAGCTTTTGCAAAATATTTAGTTATCCGGTCAATAGCAACAATAACAATAATCATAACAACGCACCAGATATTTTTATTCTTCAATTTCACGAAACCACTCCCTTTAAAAGAGTAGGGTAAAACGAGTTTTTGTTCGCTCTACCCTACTGCACACAATATTACGGTGTACTTATTAATTATACTTATTCAGCAATTTCTGCCATAACATCAGCACAGTGCTTACAAAGTGTCGGATGGTCTGCAGCCTTGCCTACTGTATCAGAATATTTCCAGCAGCGCTCACACTTTTCACCGTCTGCCTTAGTAACGGTAACACTGAGTCCCTCAACATCACCTTTAACCTCACCTTCGCCATTGTCAATAACAACTGCCGAGGTAATGAATATCTCAGGAAGCTGAGCCTCAACTGACTTCAGGAAATCAAACAGCTCACCATCTGCAAACAAGGTAACCTTTGCTTCAAGCGGTTTACCGATAATCTTTTCATTTCTTGCAAGCTCAAGAGCCTTCTGAACATCAGTTCTTACCTCGTGTATCTTATCCCACTTAGCAATAAAAGCATCATCAGCTTCAATGAAATCAGCCTGCGGAATATCATTAAACAGAGGTGATTCAATATTTTTACTTGACTCATGAGGCATAGCAAGCCAGATTTCGTCAGCAGTATATGCAAGAACAGGTGTTAACAGGAGTGTGAGTGCATCAAGCACCTTATAAAGAACAGTCTGTGCCGCACGGCGTGTTGCACTGTTCGGTGCTGAGGTATAAAGTCTGTCCTTAAGAACATCAAAGTAGAAGTTACTCATATCCACCACACAGAAATGGTGCAGTGCATATGCAGTCGTGTGGTAATCGTATTCCTCATAGCCCTTGCGTGCAACCTCAATAACTTCATCAAGCTTCATAAGAGCATACTTATCAAGCTCCTCAAGGTTATCATTATCAACCATATCGGTATCAGGATTAAAGTCATAAAGATTACCGATACAGTACCTTGCGGTATTTCTGAGCTTACGATAGTTATCACTGATTTGCTTAAGAATTTCCTTACTGATACGGATATCTGCATGATAATCAGCACTTGCAACCCAGAGTCTGAGAATATCTGCACCATACTGCTTGATAATATCCTGTGGGTCAATACCGTTACCAAGTGACTTTGACATCTTTTTGCCTTCACCGTCAACAGTCCAGCCATGGGTGATAATCTGCTCATAAGGAGCCTTTTTCTCGCCGCCTGCAATAGCAGTTAAAAGTGATGACTGGAACCAACCGCGATACTGGTCAGCACCTTCCATATAAACATCTGCAGGACGTTTAAGATAAGGTCTTTTTGCACATACAGCCTGATGGGAAGAGCCTGAATCAAACCATACGTCCATAATATCCTTTTCCTTATCAAAGCCCTTATCACTTCCGCAGTGAGGACACTTGAAGCCTTCAGGAAGGAAGTATTCAGTATCGTGCGCAAACCATGCGTCTGAGCCTTCCTCACCGAATACTTTTGAGATTTTCATCATTACATCATTATCAATAATTTCTTTGCCGCAATCCTGACAATATACAACAGGGATAGGAACACCCCATTTTCTCTGACGGGATATACACCAGTCAGCTCTTTCCTGAACCATTGACTGGAGTCGGTCCTTACCCCATTCGGGATACCATTTAACATCCTCTGCCGCCTTAACTGCGTCATCCTTGAAATCGTCAACAGAGCAGAACCACTGACTTGTTGCACGGAAGATAACAGGCTTGTGACATCTCCAGCAGTGAGGATACTGATGCTCGATCTTTTTAAGTGCAAACAGCGCACCGATTTCTTCAAGATGCATAGCAATAGGCTTGTTTGCTTCCTCAGTTGTAAGACCTGCAAACTGTCCTGCCTCCTCAGTTAATCTGCCCTTTGCATCAACAGGAACAACAATAGGAATTTCAGGATAATTTTTACATACAATAAAGTCCTCAACACCATGACCGGGTGCAGTATGAACGCAGCCTGTACCGCTTTCAAGTGTTACGTGGTCACCAACAATAACAAGTGATGTTCTGTCAATAAACGGATGCTGCGTTTTCATATATTCAAGCTCATTACCGCGGATAATTCCGATAGTTTCATAATCTGAAACTCCCTTTGCCTCCATAGCAGCAGGAGCTAAATCTGTTGCCATAACATAGAATTCGCCGTCAGCCTTAATTACTGAATACTCATAATTCGGGCCAACACAGATAGCAACATTAGCAGGCAGAGTCCAGGTAGTTGTTGTCCAGATAACAAAATATGTTTTGGACAAATCTGCACCCATAGCGGTGAGCTTGCCCATATCGTCAACTACATTGAATTTTACATAGATTGAATGACAAGGATCCTCAGCATATTCAATTTCAGCCTCAGCAAGAGCAGTGTTACAATCAGCACACCAATAAACAGGCTTTAAGCCCTTATAAATATAGCCTTTAGATGCCATTGAAGCGAACACCTTAATCTGCTCCTCTTCAAATTCTTTCTGAAGAGTGATATAAGGTTTATCCCACTCAGCAATAATACCCAGTCTTTTAAAGGATTCACGCTGTAAATTAACATAATTCATTGCAGTATCACAGCAGATTTTTCTAAGCTCTAAATCTGTGATATTGCTGTCGGCAGTAATACCGGCCTTTTTTCTTGCAGCAAGCTCAGTCGGCAGACCATGCGTATCCCAGCCCGGAACAAATGGTGACTGAAAGCCTGTCATATTCTTATATCTTACAATAAAATCCTTAATTGTTTTGTTAAGTGCATGGCCGATATGAATATCACCATTCGCATATGGAGGACCATCATGAAGGACAAACAGCGGCTTACCCTCATTATGCTTCATAAGCTGTGCATATTGGTCATTTGCTTCCCATCTTGCAAGGAACTCAGGCTCTCTTGAAGGAAGACCTGCCCTCATAGGGAATTCGGTTTTTGGTAAATTAAGTGTCTGATTATAATCCATTATATATATTCGCTCCTTAGGAATTATTTTTTCTTTTTAAAAAATCCTTTAAACTTTCCTCTGTCATCCTCATCATCCTCATCGGGTGCTACAAGAGAAATGGTTTCATCTGTATTTACACTTGTCTTGTCAACATTGAAAAATGTTTCAAATGGCTGTGAGCTTTCAAACTCAGGCTCATCCTCAATAACAGGAATTGATGCAACTGCATCATCAACAGGTGTTATTTCGTCTGCTGTGAAAGCATTGAGTGCATTCTCAACATCCTCTTCAGTCGGCTGTTTCTCATCCTCAACAGGCTCAAAAGCAGGTTCCATTGTTTCAATTTCATTGATTATGTCATCAACCTCGTCCTTGGTTTCAAGAACAAATTCTTCAGCAGGCTCCTCCTGAACCTCCTCGTCAGCGGTTTCCTCAATTTCCTCGGCAGTATCCTCAACAGCCTCATCAATCGAAGTTTCCGCCTCATCATCTTCGGCTGTGTTATTTTCGGACTCTGCTTCTTCAGGCTCCGGCATCTCAAGCTCTCCGGCAGCAGCTTTTCCGATATTATCAACTATTTCATCAAGCTCACTCTCCAAGCCCTCTATGCTGTCCTCTGCACCTGACTGTGCAAGCTCCTTAAGCTTATTAAGCTGTGCCTCATAAAGATTAACAAGATTTGTTTTAAATTCTCTTGATTCAGCTTTAAGTCTTGACATCATTTCCTGCTGCTGACCTTTTTCGCTCTTAGCCTTTTCAACCAACTCTGCAGTCAGCTTTTTCGCCTTGTCAAGCGTATCCTGTGCCACAAGCTGTGCACTTGAAATTGCAGCATTTGCCTTTGACTGAGCATCAGCAATGATTTCATCGGCAGCCTGTGCCTTTTCCTTAGTAAGGTTTGAAACATATTCTCTTGCCTCACCTACAATCTTATCAGCCTTAGCCTTTGCATCCTGTACAGTCTGCTGAGCAGATGCTGCACTTTCTGCAATGATCTGCTCCGCTTTTTCCTTAGCCTCGGCTGTAACCTGATGTGCCATTTTCTGAGCCGAGATAATAGCAGTTTTGATAGAATCCTCATCATCTCTGTATTCCTCAATGCGGTTTGCAAGAATTTCCATTTTTCGATAAAGCTCTTTGTTTTCCTCACAAACAGCCTCATATGACTCAATAATATCAACTAAAAGCTCGTTAACCTCATTTCTGTCATAACCATCACGTTCAACGGTAGAAATCTTTTTTTCACGAATTTGTCTTGGTGTAATCATAGCATATTCTCCTTTGAAAGTTTACATAAACATTCCGTTATTCTCTAATTCATCAATCAAATCACCCATAACATCAACATTATAAGGTGTAATAATATATGTGCTGTTTGCAACACGCTTAATCTGACCATTGCTTGCATAAGCAACACCGCTCAGGAAATCAAGCAGCCTTCTTGCAACATCACGATTCGTGCTTTCAAGATTAAGCACAACAGTTCTTTTTTCATTCAGATTATCACCGATTGCGGCAGCCTCATCAAATCTTTCAGGCTTAACAAGCACAACCTGAAGCTGGGTTGTCGTATGTATATTAACAACCTTGTCGCTGTCGTGGCGGCGCATACGCGGACGTTCCGAAAAACGCTCCTCCTTTTCCGCCTTCGGTGCACGCTCTCTCCTTGATGCTCTTTCTCTTACAGGAGGCTCAAGACCGATAGAGCTGCTGGCTGCGTCATCATAAAAATCATCAAAATCGTCCTCATCATTATCTGAAACAATGTCTTTTATCTTATCAAAAAATCCCATACTGCCTCTCCTTTTCAATCATCAAAAATATTTTCTTGCACCGAATATAGCAGAGCCTACTCTTACTATATTTGAGCCATTGGCAACGGCAGCCTCAAAATCACCGCTCATTCCCATTGACAAAATATCCATATTAACATTATCTAATTTTTTATCTCTAATGTCAATGAAAGTTTGATGCATTGCCTCAAAATATTGTGAAACCTCCGCATCAGTATCGCAAATCGGCGGAATTGTCATAAGTCCCTTTATCTTAATCGACGGCATTTCCGCTATCTCAAGCAACAGCTCTTCAAGCCCTTCAAGATAAATACCGCTTTTTGACTCCTCTTTGCCGACATTGACCTCAACAAGAACATCGGAAATAACACCTTTGTTCAGGGATACCCTGCTGATTTCCTTCGCAAGCTTAACCGAGTCAACAGACTCAATCATATCAACCTCACCGACAATCTGCTTAACCTTATTGGTTTGCAGATGACCTATAAGGTGCTTCTCAACTCCATCAAGGTGAAGCTCATCCTTTTTACCCAGATATTCCTGCACCCTGTTTTCTCCAATAAGGTCAGCCCCTAAATCAAGTGCTCTGTTAATATAAACACTTTCAACAGTTTTCGTAACTGCCATAAGCCTTACATCCTCAGGATTTCTGCCTGCTTTTATAGCTGACTCCTCAATCCTGTGCCTGATAGCCTTGTAGTTATCCTCAACTGATTTCAGCCTGTTTTCATCAAGTATAAACTTTTCCATCATGCAAGTCCTTTCCTTTCGTAATGATCTGATCGTAAAAACGGATTGACTTACTGTTATTCGGGTCATAAGCGAATACAGAATAATCCTTTGTTGAATAAATTATTTCACCCTCACGCTGTGAAACCTGATTAGCTACAAGAGCATAAACACATTTTTTGCCGTTTTCATCAATATGAATTGCTGATGACGGCACCTTAAAGCCGGAATAGGAATTATATCTTATCTCAATATCCTCAAGCCTCATCGAAGTAATATCTGCATCAAGCTGAGATGACTGCAGAACAAGCACTGTCTGCTCAACACCAAGCTCAGACTCAGCACCGGCAGTCACCTGACATTTTATAACCTTGTCACTGTCCTTTATTGCAACATCAAGGCTGCTGCCATTTTTGATGCCCTTTATATCGGCAGTATTAACAACTGCACAAAAATACCATTCATAGGTTGTAATAAGCTTACCGAAGGATTGCGTATTCTTCTGTACATTTTCAGCCTGCTCAATATATGCTTGGAGCGTTGCCGCATCAAGAGTCAATACATCCTTATAATTAAAAGAAGCTTCAAGCCCATCGGTATATGATGAGAAAACACCCGATTGCTCAGCAGTAAGATAGCCTGTCGGCTTGCAGGCATTGGCATCAATAGCATTAATCTGCCCCTGCAGGTCACCCTTAACTGCTGAAAAATCAATTGACTGACCTATAATCATCTGACGTCTTGTAAGCTTGTCATTCAAATCATCGGTATATGCAGCAAGCTTTTCAACAGTTCCTGAATTTGCAGAGCGGACATAAGAATTAATGTCATTGAGTATATCCCTGTCAATCGTTTCAATATCAGTAGTAAGACCGGCGGTTTTGCTTTCAAGCTCAATATAATAATCAAGCTGATTATGTAAAGTGTTCAAGGCTGAATAACTCCTTGCATTATCCTCACTTGAAAACTCCATTGCAATATTGCCGTTCACCTTAACCTTTGCACCATCATCAACACACGCAACAGTAACTGCACCGCTGTTGCTGTTAACAATATGCTCATCACGTATTACAAGTGCTTTTGCCTCAATCGTATCATAAACGGTTGAAGTAACTGCAGTAATCGTTTCAACATCAACATGTGTTGCCTTGTAGCATTCGGTAAAGATATAGCCTGCTATAATCAGCAGAACAAGAATCATCACCACAACATCTTTTCTGATTGAATCGGAATTTTTATTCACTTTTCTTTTTTCAGATTCTGCCATTTAAAAATTCCTCACATTTTTTAACTGCATATGCTGTCATATGCTCATAGCCTGCAGAATCAGGCTGAAGAACAATTGCATTTTCACGTCTTTTAAACCAGGTAATCTGTCGTTTTGCATAACGGCGTGTTTCCTGCTTTAATTTATTAACACAATTTTCAAGACTGTCTGCTTCTGTTAAATACGGCATCAGCTCCTTGTGACCGATTGCCTGAGCAGACGTGCCTGTGTATTTATTTAAACAGTCACGTGCTTCCTCAACAATACCGAGATCAAGCATTATATCAACTCTTTTATTAATTCTGTCATAAAGCTTTTGCCTGTCACAATAATTAATAAAGAAATAAAGTGCTTCATAGGGTGACTGTATTTTCCTTGAATTCATATTCTGCTGAGTTTTTGATGAACCTGAATAATAAAGCTCCAGTGCTCTCACAACTCTTTTTTTATTGTTTTTATGTATATTCTCTGCTGCTTTTGAATCAACGCTAAGAAGCTCATTATATAAATCATCCTCTGATTTTTCCATAAGCCGTTGCCTTAACTCACTGTCAACAGGTATTTCCTCAAAAATAATATTGTCAACAAGGCTGTCAATAAAAAGCCCTGTGCCGCCTACTATAATCGGCGTATGTCCTCTGCCTGTAATTTCATCAATTTTTGCTCTTGCAAGGTCACACCAGCGTGCAACGGAAAAGCTTTCACTCGGCTCAAGAAATTCAACAAGGTGATGCGACACTGTCTGCTTTTCCTCCTCAGTGGGAGCAGCAGTTGCAATAGGCATTCCCTTATAAACCTGCATTGAATCAGCAGAAATAATTTCACCATTCACTGCTTTGGCAAGCTCAATGCCAAGTGCTGTTTTCCCTGATGCAGTAGCACCTGCAACAACAATAATTTTCTTTTTCATATTATCCATATGCTACACTCTGCCAAACTGCTTTTCTATATCATACTTGGATATTTTTATAAACACGGGTCTGCCGTGTGGGCAAAATCTGATATTCGGCATTGAAAGCAGCTTTGCGACAAATAATCTTTGTTCTTCAGGTGATGTGTTGTCCCCCGCCTTAACTGCACCTCTGCAGGATGCTGAGTGATAAATCCATTCGATTTTATCGGGTGTAATATCTGTTTTATGCTCAAGGAGCTTTTCGGCAATTTCGCATATCAAATCCTTAACATCACTGTCACCGACAAGTGACGGAACGGCACGAACAATTACCGCACTGTCACCAAAAGGCTCTGCCTCAAAGCCGCATTGACTCAGCAAATCCGTATTATCGCAAAGGGCATTGAATTCATCCTTTGAAAGATTAACTGCAACAGGGCTTAAAAGCATCTGGGTTTCGACAGTTGCCTGTGCCCTGAACTGCTCATAATTCATTCGCTCGTGCGCAGCATGCTTGTCAATAAAATACAGCTCGTTTTCAATTTCAACAATCAGATAGGTTTTGAACACCTCACCGATTAGTTTAAAATCAATATTTTTGTTATCATTTTCATCGCAGGTTACCGGGCTTTCCTGCACCTCTTCCGCAATAGAAGACTTAACCTCGTCAATATGCACTGTTTCAGGCTTTGCTTCAGAAATCTTTTGCTGTTCATCGTTATCCTCATACTCAATATCTAAAGTATATGATGCTCTTGGTGAATGAAGTGTACTTTTTGAGGACTGGTAAAAACCTTCACCTGGCTGAATTTTAAAGGACTGCTGAACAGGCGGTTCCTCTTTTTTCTTAAAGAAGTCAATTTTAGATGTATAGGTTTGGTTAACCTTTGAAGGGGTATCATAAATCTGCTCAAGCTTTGGTGAAAAATCAGCCTCCTTAACAGACCTGTCAGCCTCAACAGCAGATTTAACACCATAGTAAATCAAATCAAAAATAGGTTTTTCATTGGCAAAGCGCACCTCAATTTTTGCAGGGTGCACATTAACGTCAACAAGTGCAGGATTGAGTTCAATATTGAGCACACACATAGGGAAACGCCCAACCATTATAGAATTTTTATATGCCTGCTCCAAAGCCGCCATTGCAGTTGCAGATTTAACAAGCCGATTATTAATAAAGAAAAACTGCATAGCTCTGCTCTTTCTTGAAGCAGTGGGCTTTGACACGTAGCCTGTCACCCTCATATTATCATAGGCATAGTCAACATAAATTAAACTCTCACTGACCTCCCTGCCGAACACCGAATAGATTGCAGATTTTAAATCCCCATTGCCTGAAGTAATCAAGGTCTGCTTTCCGTCACGGATAAATCTGAAAGAAATCTCAGGATGAGATATTGCCATTCTGTCAACAATACCTGCAACGGCATTGCCCTCGGTAACATCCTTTTTTAAGAATTTCATTCTTGCAGGCGTATTAAAGAATATATCACGCACGACAATTGTTGTGCCCTTTGGACAGCCTGCATCATCAATGGATATTTCCTCACCGCCTGCAATTTCATACCTTGTGCCTACATCCTCACTGTCAGCCTTTGTTAAAAGCTCAACCTTAGCAACTGCGGAAATTGAAGCCATAGCTTCACCGCGAAAACCGAGAGTTCCGATAGCATTAAGGTCATCAGCACTTGAAATCTTACTTGTTGCGTGGGAAACAAAAACCTTTTTAACCTGCTCTCTTTCAATTCCGCATCCGTCATCGGTAATACGAACATAGGTAGAACCGCCGTTTTTAATTTCAACGGTTATATGCTCCGCCCCTGCGTCAACGGAATTTTCTATCATTTCCTTAACGATTGAAGAGGGACGCTCAACAACCTCACCTGCTGCAATAAGCTGATATATTTCCTTTGGTAAAACATTAATGGTAGGCATTGCTCCCCCCTCCTTTCAATCCTTGTTAATTTCTGTTATTCTTGAAGCGTTCTGTCCGCGCTCTCATTAAGCATATTTGAGTCTATATAATCCTTATCGTACATATCATAGCTTATGGTATTGGCTTCTTCCATCATTCGCTTATATTCATCGGTATCATACATACCTGTTTGTGAGGCATATATATTTGCACCAAAGCCGATAGCTGCTATAACCATTAAAAGAATTGATATAATTCTGAACTTTTTTATTTTGTTTTCATCAATACGGTCAAGATTATCTTTTTTCTTTTTTGTGACGAAATAATAAATAATCACACCAAGTATACCGCCAAGAAAAATCAAAAAATATGTTGCACTTTTTTCTTTGACACTGCGTGATTTATTGTAATAGTACACCGCCAATGTGGATATTGCACTGAAAACAGCGGTAACAGTAGCAGTAATCAGCATCGGTATTAAGATTATAAACAAAAGATTTAACGCATCGTTTGGACTTTCAAACATATTTATCCTTATTCAAGCTCCTGTGCTTTCTTTTTTAAATCATACAGTGTCTGCATGGCTTCAATAGGAGTCAAGGTGTTGACATCTATCGTTTTTAATATTTCAAATATTTCCTGTCTGCCGTTGGCGGTAAAGTTATACTGAATATCGGCTGTTTCCTCTTCAACGATACTGTCCTCAGCCTTAAATTCAATTTTAACTGCATTAGCCTCAAGGTCTTTTAAAATAACCTTAGCACGTTTGACAACACTGTCAGGCACACCCGCAAGCTTGGCCACCTCAATACCAAAGCTCTGGTCTGCACCGCCGCGGACAATGCGTCTTAAAAAAGTAATATCATCACCGCGCTTTTTAACTGCGATTGAGTAATTCTTGACACCGTCAATCATACCCTCCATAGCAGTAAGCTCATGATAGTGCGTAGCAAATAATGCCTTAGCACCAAGGCTCTTCTTTTTACAAACAAATTCGAGCACTGCCCTTGCAATACTCATTCCGTCAAAGGTTGATGTACCCCTGCCGATTTCATCAAGAATGATAAGCGAATTTGATGTGGCATTTTTAAGAATTGTTGAAACCTCGTTCATTTCAACCATAAAGGTAGACTGACCGGTTGCCAGATCATCACTTGCACCAACACGTGTGAATATTGCGTCAACAATACCAAGGTGCGCACGCCTTGCAGGAACAAATGAGCCAACCTGTGCCAAAAGGCTAATTAAAGCAATCTGTCTCATATAGGTTGATTTACCTGCCATATTAGGACCTGTGATGATTGCACAGCGGTTATCCTCCAAGTCAAGCAAGGTATCATTCGGCACAAAGGGTGCATCATTAAGCAGAGCCTCAACCACGGGATGTCTGCCGTCCTTGACATCAATAACGCCGTCATTTGAAATGGTCGGGCAAACATAGTTATTTGCAAAAGCAACCTCAGCAAGAGAGCAAAGCACATCAAGCACTGCAAGTGATTTTGCCGTTTTCTGCAGACGCTCAAGCTGTGCGGAAATATCATTTCTCACCGCCGAGAAAACCTCGTACTCAAGTGCAACACAATGATCCTTAGCACCGATAATTCTGCCTTCTAAATCCTTAAGCTCCTGTGTAATATATCGTTCACAATTTGCGAGTGTCTGTTTTCTTATGTAGGTTTCAGGCACCAAATCCCTGTAGGAATTTGTAACCTCAATATAGTATCCGAAAACCTTATTGTATCCGACCTTCAGCTTAGGTATGCCTGTCAGCTCTCTTTGTTCGGTTTCAATTGCAGCAATGACGCCTGCACCGTCTGTCATTATAGCTTTCAGTGAGTCGATTTCCTCATTAAAGCCGGTCTTAATCATTCCGCCCTCGCGTACAGAGAAAGGAGGCTCGTCCACAATAGCACGGTCAATTAAACCATAAACATCCTGCAAAAGGTCAATTGAATTATAAATTTCTTTCAGCAGTGCTGTTGAACATTCTGAAAGATTGTTCTTGACCGACGGCAATCTTTCAATTGTAAACTGCAGTGACTTAAGCTCTTTGGCATTGGCTGTACCATATACGATACGTGTCATCAGCCTTTCAATATCGTTGACACCCGTTAATGCATCACGAACAGTGTCCCTGAGCATCGGTGTATCAACAAGCTCGCCCACTGCATTCTGCCTTTTAACAATCTTAGGTATGGACATAAGCGGTCTTTCAAGCCATGATTTAATCATTCGCTTGCCCATAGCCGTCTTTGTTTTGTCAATAACCCACAAAAGCGAGTGCTTCTTATCACCTGTCATCATTGAGCGTGTAAGCTCCAGATTTCTTCTTGCACTGATGTCGAGCTTCATATACTGCTCGTCATCATAAAAATCAATCTCTGACGGTGCCTCAATTTCATTTTTACGCTGTGTTTCTTTAAGATAACCGATAACAGCACCGATTGAGCTTACACCCGATTTGCTGTGACCGATACCAAGTGAAGAAATTTCTTCTTTTTTCAGTGTTTCAATTACAAGCGCTGATGCAACTGAAAAATCAAACTTTTCATCGTCAAGCACCTCAACGCTTGCACCGATTCTTTGGGCAAAATTCTCAACCCCTGAAAGATTAAGAACACCCGAATTCATAATCAGCTCTCTCGGTGAATATGTCGAAAGCTGGTTAATCAGCTTATTTTCAATATCTTCACCATCTAAAACAGTGATATGGAACTCGCCTGTCGATACGTCAGCAAAGCAGACACCCATATCCTTTTCACCATAATAGATAGAGCAAAGATAGTTATTTGAGCCGTCCTCCAGCATATTGCCCTCAATAACAGTACCCGGAGTTATGATTCTTATGACATCTCTTTTGACAAGTCCCTTTGTTGTTGCAGGGTCCTCCATCTGCTCACAGATTGCAACCTTGTAACCGCGTGATACTAATTTTGCAATGTAGTTATCCGCACTGTGGAATGGCACACCGCACATCGGTGCCCGCTCCTCCTGACCGCAGTCACGGCCTGTTAAAACAAGATCAAGCTCTTTTGATGCAATCTTGGCATCATCAAAAAACATCTCATAAAAATCACCAAGACGGAAGAACAAAATGGTGTCCTTATATTGACTTTTTATTTGAAAGTACTGCATCATCATAGGTGACAGCTTACCATCATTTTTTGCCATTTTGTTTCCTCCTCTTCGGCAATTCAGTTAATTAAAATTCAGATTAGTGGCATCCGCCGCAGGTGCAGCAATCATGTGTGCATCCATCCTCTGCCTTTGGAAGCTCACAGGTTTCTGCATCCTGTCCGTCAAAGAACAAGCCAATCATACCGCTGATGTATTGAGCCATCTGCTCCATCTCAGCAGCCGCTGCAGAATAATTTTTCATATTCTCGCCTTCCATAATTTCAGCGTAAAGCTTCTGATATTCTTCCTGAAGCTCAGCAATTCTTTCCTGTGAAGCCTCCTCGCCCTTTTCGGCCTCCTGCTGATATTTGAGTGATAAAAGCTGCATCTCCTGCATCTGCTGCTGGAGCTTTTCGTCACCGCCGTTTGCCTTGGCTGCTGCCTGCAAAGCGATGAAACGCTCATCCTTCTGGATTTCCTTGCCTAATTCTCTTAATGCTGATTCAATGCTCATAGTTATTTCTCCTTTACTAATTCTCCCCTCATAACAAAGGTCAGAGGTTCGATAACTTTTATTCTTTGGAAGGTGCCGATAAGGCTTTCGTCACCTTCAAATTCTATAATCAGGTTGCCGTCATTACGGGCAGCAACGTAATTATCATTTAATTTACCCTTGCCGTAAACATAGCACTTATAGGTTTTGCCCTCGTGAAGTGCCATTTGCGATGCACTGATTTTTTCCTGCAAATCAGTCAGCTCCTTAAACCAGCGTGACTTTTCCTCAGCAGGAACAGGGTCAGGCATTTCTGCCGCAGGGGTTCCCTTTCTTGGTGAATAAATGAAAGTAAAAAGCGAGGTTGCTTTAACTTCTTCAACAAGTGAAAGTGTCTCCTTGAACTCCTCATAGGTTTCACCGGGAAAGCCGACAATAATATCACTTGTGATTGACAGTTCGTCACCCATCAGCTCCTTGGCATAATGAATCAGTGACAGATACTGCTCTCTTGTATAATGTCTGTTCATCGCCTTAAGGACTCTGTCACTGCCGCTCTGGAACGGCAGATGCAGATGCTGTGCAACCTTGTCACACTCAGCCATCGTTTCAATAAGCTCTTTTGTGCAGTCCTTGGGATGACTTGTCATAAAGCGAATTCTGAAATCACCGTCAAGGTCATTCAGTTCTCTTAAAAGCTGTGAAAAGCTGACATAAGGAATTAAATCCTTTCCGTAGGAATTGACATTCTGCCCAAGCAGCGTAATTTCCTTATAGCCCTGCGCCACCAGCTCTTTGAATTCGGCAATGATATTTTCCTTGCTGCGGCTTCTTTCTCTGCCCCTTACATATGGCACGATACAGTATGTACAGAAATTGTTGCAGCCATACATAATCGGCAGCCAGGCTTTAGCATCATTATCTCTTTTAACAGGAATCCCCTCAGCAATCGCACCGTCAAAATCAGGTATTTCAAAAACTCTTTTTCTGCCTGTCAGGGCTCTGTACAAAAGCTCAGGCAGACGGTGAATAACATGTGTACCGAAAACCAAATCAACAAAGGGATAGGACTGCTTAATCTTGTTGGCAATATGCTCCTGCTGCATCATACAGCCGCAAAGAGCAATAACAGCATCCGGATTTTCACGCTTATAGCTTTTTAGCGAGCCGACATTGCCGAAAACCCTGTCCTCAGCATGCTCTCTTACCGCACAGGTATTAAATATAATCAGCTTTGCTTCAAGTCTTTCCTCGGTGAAATCATATCCCATAAGCTCCAGCATACCTTTAATTTTTTCACTGTCGGCAACATTTTGCTGACAGCCGTAGGTAATAACACAAGCCTTGGGCTTTTCTCCATATCGTGCAGATAAAACCGAATTGACCTTAACGGTAAACTGCTTTTGCTTTTCAAGCTCATCCTCGCCTATTACCGCTGTTTTTCTGCTGTCGTTGCTCATTCATTTCACCTCATCAAACCATATCATTATACGGATAACATTATAACAAATACCATTTATATAATCAATATATAATTTATAAATAATATAATAATTTTAAGTAAAAAATGGTATAGACAATATGCATAAAGAATATTGATTTTTATACAAAAAAATGATATCATTAGGCTAAAA
>VSOH01000069.1 GCA_009774735.1 Clostridiales bacterium | reverse complement strand
ACATAGATATTACAACATCTGCAAAGCCTGATGAGCTTGAAAAAATATTAAGTGATAATAATATAAAATATATTGAAACAGGCATTAAGCATGGTACTGTTACTGCGGTTATGGAGGATGGCTCTGTTTTTGAGGTCACGACCTACAGAACAGAAGGTGCATATTCTGACAGCCGTCATCCTGAAGATGTTACCTTCGTCAGTGATATTAACGATGATTTGGCTCGGCGTGATTTTACAATTAATGCAATTGCTTATAATGACAGCAAGGGTTTTGCTGATCCCTATGGCGGCAGAGCTGATATTGATATGAAAATTATTCGTGCGGTAGGGGATGCCGATACACGCTTTAAGGAGGATGCACTGCGTATTATGCGGGCTGTACGCTTTGCATCAGTGCTTGGTTTTGATATTGAAGAAAAAACAAAAAAAGCTTTGTTTAACAACAAGGAGCTTTTGAAAAATATATCTAACGAAAGAATTTACACTGAGCTTTCAAAGCTTCTTATGGGCGAAAATGTTTATAATATCCTTGTTGAATACAAGGATATTATAGCGGTTGCTGTTGCGGAGCTTGAGCCGATTTTCAATGTTGAACAGAATACAAAATGGCATATTTACGATGTGTGGCATCATACTGCAAAATCAGTGGAGCAGGCACCAAAGGATTTGGCACTTCGTTATACAATGCTTCTTCATGATATAGGTAAGGCATACACTAAAACTACAGATGAAAACGGTACCGACCATTTTAAGGGGCATCAGAAAATAAGCGGTGAGTATGCATTAACTGCTTTGAAGCGGCTTAAAGCACCTAATGAAATAACCAATCGTGTAATGGCGGTTGTTCCGATTCACGATATGCATATCGGTACTGAGGAAAAAAATATAAAAAAATGGCTTTCAAGACTGGGAGAGAATACTCTGCGTGATTTGATTGCGGTCAAACGCTCCGATAAGCTGGCACAGAATCCCGAAATGATTGCTGAAGAGCTGAAACGTCTTGATATTACCGAGGAAAAGCTTAATGCTGTAATTGCGGCAGGTGAGCCGTTTGAGGTGAAAAATCTGGCTGTTAACGGCAATGATGTAATGGCTTTGGGTTATAAGGGCAGGGAAATCGGTATTGTTTTGAATATGGTGCTTGAAAAGGTGATCGACGGAGAATTGCAGAACAATAAGGAAACAATTATTGGGTTTTTAACCGATTTTAAACTTTAACCGAATTGTAAAGCTTTTGCGGTTGCTATCAGTTTATAATTATGTTATAATTTTAACAAAGAGTATTGTGTGTTTTTATAACTTGCTTTAATCATATATTTTAAAGGAGGAAATTATGAGTAAAGAACAAAAAGCCATGGCATTTGTTAATATGTACGGTGTGCTTGCTACGCTTGAAAATCTCTGTGAGATTGACACTGAGGCAAAAGCAGTCTGTGCAGCACTGAAAACGCCTGTTTCAATCTGCTTTGATGTCAGCGGAGGTCCCTGCTGTACCTTCCATTTCAACAATGAGGGCTGCAAAATGAGCGAGGGCAGCTATGGATGTACCTGCAAAATGAGCTTTTCATCACCTGAAAAGTTCAATGCATTGATTGATGACAGCAAGCCCGGTATGCCGACTAAAAATGTTCCTCAGGTGCTTTCATTTTTGTTAGGTCCTTTTACTAAGCTTACTGGCAGACTTGTTAAACTGCTCAAACCGAGTGAAGCAGATTTAAAGAACAGAGCGTTTTTTGAGGAATCAACTATCCTCACTTTCTATACAATTGCAGGTGCTCTTTCTGCTCTTGCAAATTCCGACTCTATTTCACAGCAGTCTGCACTCTATACTGTTGACGGCGATGTTTCAATCGGTATTACTGATGTGTGTTATGCTACCCTCAGAGTCCGTAATCATAGTTTCCAGACTATTAAAGAAAAGCCGGATACTCCAAGGGCTATTATGGAGTTCAAAACAATCGATCTTGCTTATGGTCTGTTCACAGGCACAGCATCAACTATGGCTGAGCTTTGTGCAGGTAATATCTATATGGCGGGTATGATTTCAATGGTTGACAATATTAACAGAATTCTTGACAGAGTTGCTGTTTATCTGGGTTAAGGAGGTAATGCATAATGAGTAAATTCCCTGAATATAAGCACGAAAAATCACAGGAGTGGTTTAACCGTGCACTTAATGCAATCCCCTCCGGTGTATACGGTCACCTCGGTCCGTCTGAGGGTTTGTTTTTACCAATTACAAAATGGCCTTTGATGTCACAGAAAGCTAAGGGTACATATTTCTGGGATGTTGACGGCAATAAATATCTTGATTTTATGTGTGCATATGGTCCGAATGTTCTTGGCTATTGTGATGATGACGTTGATGCTGCCGCTATGGAGCAGCTTAAAATCGGTAACTGTACTACTTCTCCGTCATATAAAATGGTTGAGTGTGCAGAAATGCTAAAGGACACTGTTGCGATGGCTGACTGGGCATTCTTTATGAAGAACGGCTCTGATGCTACCACTTTCAGCGTTATGTGTGCAAGAGCACATACGGGCAAGAAGAAAATGATGTTCTTCAAGGGCTATTATCACGGTGATTTCCAGTGGGCACAGAAGGTTGACTATCCCGGCATTCTTCCGGAAGAGGTAGAGAACAATATTGTTGTTCCTTGGTTTGACCTTGATGCTATGCAGGCAGCTTATGACGCTTGCGGCGGTGATGTGGCAGGTCTTATTGCTCAGCCATATGACCACGGTAACTTTAAGGATAACGAATGTGCTACGAAAGAGCAGTGGGCTAAGGTGCGTAAGTTCTGTGATGACCATGGTATGGTGCTTATCATTGATGACGTAAGAACAGGCTTCCGACTTGACCTTGAAGGTTCTGACCATTACTACGGCTTTAAAGCTGATTTAATCTGTTTCTGTAAGGCTCTTGCTAATGGCTATAATATGTCTGCAGTCTGCGGTCAGGAACATATGAAAAACACCGCTTCTTCAGTTGTTTATACAGGTTCTTACTGGATGAGCGCAGAGCCATTTGCGGCTTGTCTTGCTTGTATTCCGAAAATGAAAAAGCTTGATATTCCGACTATGTTCAGAGAAAAGGGTATTAAGCTTACAGAAGGTCTTAAAGCAGCAGGTAAGGAGCATGGCTTTAATCTTGTTGTTTCGGGTGAGCCTGCACTTTTCTATTTAAGAATAGCGAATGATGACAGTCTTATGCTTCACCAGGAGTGGATTGCAGAATGTGTATCAAGAGGTCTTTTCCTTGCATCTCACCACAATCACTTTATCAATGCTGCTGTAACAGACGAGGATATAAAGCTTGCTATTGATATTGCAGAGGATGCATTTGGCGTTGTTGCTGCAAATCATCCTGAATTACCATTAAAATAAAAGCATAATTATTTAATTAAATAAGGGGGAAATTTTATGCCAGCTAATTTCAAGCCATTTGATAAGAATGAATGGCTGCGCCTTGAAAAAAAGGCTGATGAGCTCAGAAGAATGACTATCCAGACTGCAGTATGGGGCGGTTCGGGTCACCTTGGCGGCTCTATGAGTGCTATGGATGCTATGACCATTCTTTATCACCGCTTTATGAAGGTTGATGTTAAAGAGCCGAATATGGCAGACCGTGACAGATTTATTCTTTCAAAGGGTCATTGTGCAGTGGGCTATGCTCCGCTTCTTGTTGACTATGGCTTTATGCCTGTTGACGAGCTTAAGATATTCAACCTCACAGGTGCTAAAATCGGTATGCATCTTGATTGTAACAAGGTTGTCGGTGTCGACTGCTCAACAGGTTCACTCGGTCACGGTATTTCTCTTGCTGTAGGTTTTGCGTTAGCGGGCAGAGTTAATGGTATTGACTATATGAACTATGTTCTCACAGGTGACGGTGAGCTTAACGAAGGCTCTAACTGGGAGGCTGCAATGAGTGCAGCACAGTTCAAGCTTTCTAATGTTGTAGTTCTTGCTGACCTTAACAAGTGTATGATTGACGGCAGGGTTGACGACGAAATGAAGGTTGAGCCTGTTGATAAAAAGTTCGAGGCTTTCGGCTTCAATGTAATCCGTGTTGACGGTCACAATTTTAAAGAGCTTAATGATGCTATTGAGGCTGCGATTAAGAATCATCAGGAAGGCGGCGATAAGCCAACCGCAATCTGTATGGATACATATAAGGGCGAGGGTGTTGACTTTATGAAGGATAACTACCTGTGGCACTATGGCTCACTTGATGAAGAAATGGTTAAGAATGCCTATGCAAGTCTTGATAAGTATTATAAAGAACGCTGCGACAGAGCAGAGAAGGAGGCTTAAGCTATGGCTGGAATGACATATACAATGACTGATACCACGAAGCTGTCAACTGCAGAGTGTTATGGTATTGCACTTTGCGAGCTTGGTGAAGAGCATAAGGATGTTGTTGCCCTTACTGCCGACCTTGCAAAATCAACTAAAATCGGTATGTTTGGTGAGCATTTCCCTGACAGATTTTTTAATGTCGGAATTGCTGAGCAGAATTTGTTCGGCGTAGCTGCCGGCATGGCTAAAAACGGTCTTGTTCCTTTTGCTTCAACCTTTGCTATTTTCACCGCTGCAAGAGCACTTGATCAGATTCATACAGATATCTGCTATCAGAATGTTCCTGTTAAAATTATTGCTACTCACGCAGGTACTTCCTTCGGTCAGGCAGGCTCAACTCACCATTCTCTTATTGATATGGCTTGTATGAGGGCACTTCCTAATATGACCGTTATCTGCCCTTGTGACGGCAGTGAAACATATCATGCGGTTAAAGCGGCTTATGATATTGAAGGTCCTGTTTACATCCGTATAAACCGTGGATTTGATCAGGTTATCTATAAGAATATTGACGATTGTAAATTTGAGTGGAACAAGGCTACTCTTATGAATGATGGTACTGATATTACAGTAATTGCCTGCGGCTCCTGTGTGTTTGAGGCTATGCAGGCTGCACGTATGGCTGAGGCCGATGCAGGTCTTAAGGTGCGTGTACTTAATATGCATACAATCAAGCCGATTGATGAAGAGGCTGTTCTTTCTGCAGTTATGGATACACGCAGAATTATCACTGTTGAGGACCACGAGGTTATGGGCGGTCTTGGTTCAGCTGTTGCCGAGGTTGTTGCAAAATCAGGCAAAGCCTGTGCATTTAAGATGCTCGGTCATCAGAACGCATTTTCAACCATTGGTCTGCAGGAGGATTTACTTGCTATGGCTAAAATTGATGCGAACGGTATCAATGAAGCTATTGCTGAAATGATGCATGCTGACTTTGAGGCTGATGATGCATGGGATGACGAATTTTAAGGAGTAATCATATGGCAAGTAACGAAACAAGATACACCAATAAGGTGTTTATGGCAGGAGCTTTACCGCTTCTGAAAACGATTGCCACCGATGTGCCTGAGCTGAAGAAAAAGTTTGAGGGTGTTAATGCAATCTATCAGGTTTCAGCAAAGGTTAATGCTGAAGATAAAGAGGCTGTTCATTTTATTGTTGAGAATGGTGAATGGTCTGTTAAACTCGGCGAATATCTCGGACAGAGCAAAATCGACGGTGAGCTTGCTTTTTCTTCCATGGAAAAGATGAATGCCTTCATGAAAGGCGATATGTCTAAGCTCCCTAAAATGAAAATAAAGTCCTTTGGCAAGTTTATGAAGTTTATGGCGGTGCTTTTAAAGATGTCATCACTTCTTAATATTTCTGCTCCGCCTGAGGATGATGAGGAGCTTTCACTTCTGCTTTGCAAGCTTTATTTTTACCTGCTTTCATCAGGTATTTCACAGCTTAACAAAATGGGTCATCCTGCTGTTCATGAATGGGCACTGAAAAGCCCTGACAGATGCTATCAGTGGGCTGTTGAGGGTCATCCTGAATGTACAGCTTATATGCGTGTTAAAGCAGGCAAAACAAGAGCAGGCAGGGGAGAGTATAAAAGGTCAAAGCCATTTTTCTGTATGAAATTTGACTGTGCAACCTCTGCATTGAAAATACTTCTTGGAACAGGTGATATGTTCCAGATGACAGCTAACAGCCAGCTTATTATGGAGGGTGCTCCTGAATTTGGTGTTCAGATTGGTGACTTTATGATGATGGTCGGCGATTTGGCAAAATAATTAGATACTATCAGTATTTTATATTTTCTTATAAAATAACAGCCTTGTAGGTCGTTGTGATTTACAAGGCTGTTATTTTTATTTACATCACCGATATGGGGTGTATTGTGTGTTCCTCAAAAGGATTGAACTGTGACAATCCCTTATCAAAAAGTGCGGTCCCCTTTTGTATGCAATAATTACCGTAGCGGTCCTTCAGCTTATCAACAGCCTTTTCAAGACACTCCAATTTTTCTCTTTGTTCTATCGTTTTTTCTAAATCAAACTGCGGTACCATATCATAGTCAAAATCTGTAACACTCAGCCCGATGCTTCTTATCGGTTTTTCCCAGCTATAATTGGCAGTGAAAAGCTCCATTGCGTATTTTATAAATTCATTGCTTACACTGGTAGGGCAGGGCATTTTGCATTGGCGTGTAAAGGTTTCAAGCTCATTTGTCCTTACAGAAATGGCAAGTGTAACGCCTTTTAAATCGTGCTTTCTCATTCGTCTTGAAACACTTTCTGCAAGCACTGTGAATACCACCTTCACATCCTCATTGTTTATTAAATCCCGTGGTGTTGTTGTGGAGTTGCCGATACTTTTTATTTCTCTTGAAAGTTCCTTATGTCTTACGGGTGAGCAATCCTCGCCGCAGGCATATCGATGCAGTGTATCGCCGTTTTTACCGAAGATGCTTTTTAAAAATTTAACGTCTGCGTTTGCTAAATCACCTATGGTGTAAATACCATAGTAGTTAAGCTTTTTTGTAGTTGCACGACCTATCATCATCATATCACTGCAGGGGAGTCCCCATACAATGTCTTTATAGTTATCTTTATTTATAACTGTTACTGCATCCGGCTTTTTGTAGTCCGATCCAAGCTTTGCAAAAATTTTGTTAAAGCTGACGCCTATGCTGACAGTTATTCCGATTTCATTCTTTACTCTTTTGCGTATTTCTTCGGCAATTTCTTTGCCGCTCTTAAACCAGTCACCTGTAACGTCAATCCAGCATTCGTCAAGACCGAACGGCTCAATTAAATCGGTGTAGTCCTCAATAATTTTCCTTACTCTTTGTGAAAACTCCACATAAAGCGGAAAGTTGGGCGGCACAATGATTAAATCAGGACATTTCTGTCTTGCTTTCCATAATGGCTCACCGACAACTAACCC
>VSOH01000068.1:5357-7473 GCA_009774735.1 Clostridiales bacterium | reverse complement strand
CAATATGCTATTATATATAAAAATGTTAAGGGCGGTGAAAAGATGAAAAAGATTGTTATCGGTATTCTGGCTCATGTTGATTCAGGTAAAACAACCCTTTCTGAGGCATTACTCTATCAGTCAGGAAATATAAGCAGACTCGGGAGAGTCGATCACAGGAATTCATTTTTAGACACCTTTTCCCTTGAACGCAACCGAGGAATAACAATCTTTTCAAAGCAGGCTGTTTTAAAATACAAGGATACTGAATTTACACTGCTTGATACACCCGGTCACGTTGATTTCTCTGCCGAAACGGAACGGACGCTTCAGGTTCTTGATTATGCAGTTCTTGTAATAAGTGCAACAGACGGCATACAAAGTCATACACAGACTCTATGGAAGCTTCTTGCAAAATACAATGTACCCTGCTTTATCTTCATTAACAAAATGGATTTGGATGGTGCTGACAGAGAGCAAGTCGTAAGCGAGTTAAAAACAAAATTCAGTGACGGCTGTGTTGATTTTGACAGGAACAACACATCAGAGTTTTATGAAAACATTGCCTTATGTGATGAAAAGCTTTTAAATCAGTACTATGAAAGTGAAACAATAAAAAAAGATGATATTGTCACCTGTATAATAAGCAGAAAAATATTCCCTTGCAGATTCGGCTCTGCACTCAAGCTGGAGGGTGTAGTTGAATTTTTGGAATGTCTTTATTCTTATACCGAAACACCGAAATACAGCAGCGGATTTGCCGGCAAGGTGTATAAAATATCAGAGGATAAGGGGCAACGTCTTACGTTTCTCAAAATAACGGGCGGCAGTTTAAAAGTTAAAGAAATACTAAAGTCCGATAAGAATGAACATTCTGAAAAGGTAAATCAGATACGAATATACTCAGGTGACAAATTCAGCTCTGTTGACGAAGCAGCAGCAGGCACTGTATGTGCAGTAACAGGTATTACATTTGCCGGACCGGGTGACGGACTCGGAACAGAAGAAAATACAGGTCTGCCTGTTCTTGAGCCTGTGCTTACCTATCGTCTTGAACTTCCTGATGATATTAATGTTCACACAGCACTTGAAAAAATGAAAATACTCGAAGCCGAGGACCCTCAGTTAAAGGTTGTATGGAATGAACGGCCGGGAGAAATTCAGGTGCAGCTTATGGGTGATGTTCAGCTTGAAGTGCTTCAGTCAATAATTGCTGAACGCTTTGGTATTAATGTTTTCTTCGGCAAGGGTAATATAATTTATAAAGAAACAATTGAGGATACTGTTGAAGGCGTCGGCCATTTTGAGCCGCTCAGGCATTATGCAGAGGTTCATCTGCTTTTAAAGCCTGCAAAGCGTGACAGCGGAATTGTATTCAAAAGTAACTGTAAAGAAGATTTGCTTGATAAGAACTGGCAAAGGCTCATACTTACACATCTATATGAAAAAACGCATATCGGTGTTTTGACAGGCTCACCCATTACAGATATGGAAATCACCCTTGTATCAGGCAAGGCACATGCTAAGCATACCGAAGGCGGTGATTTCAGGCAGGCAACCTACCGAGCTGTAAGACATGGAATGCGCTGCGCAAAATCCGTTCTTCTTGAACCGGTTTATGAATTCACATTAGAAGTGCCGACAGAAAATATCGGACGAGCAATGACCGATATTCAACGAATGCACGGAAACTTCAGCACACCTGAAACTACAGGTGACTGCTCTGTTATCAGCGGTACTGCACCGGTTTCAACAATGTATGACTATTCAAGAGAAGTTATACAGTATACACACGGCAAGGGTAAACTGATATGTACATTAAAAGGATATGAGCCATGCCATAATGCTGACGAGGTTATTGAAAACATCGGCTATGACTGTGACAGCGATACTGATAATTCATGCGACTCGGTTTTCTGCTCTCATGGTGCAGGCTATACTGTAAAGTGGAATGAGGTCAAAAGTCATATGCATCTGCCGAGTGCATTGTCTGCTCCTAAAAAAGAATATGCTGAAAAATCAAAAACAGCATTTCCGAAATATAAAGATACGGACAACCTTTTTGCCCTTGACAAAGAGCTGATGCTTATTTTTGTACAGACCTACGGACGTTAAGTTGCCGGTTGTTTTTTTGGGT
>VSOH01000068.1:0-5347 GCA_009774735.1 Clostridiales bacterium | reverse complement strand
CCCCCCCCCCCCCCCCTCCCCTCCGTTCCTTTTTTCTTTTTCCCTTTTTATATTCTTATAAGAGACAGGACCTACGGCCCTTTAAAAAGCCGATCAAATAATCCTAATCAAAATCATTTCACCTTTACCAAAAGCAGTGAAAATCAAAGTGAAAACAAAAAACACAATTCAGTCCGAACACCGAAATACAGCGGCACTGAATATCTTCTTGTTGACGGCTACAATGTAATTTTTGCCTGGGATAGCCTCAAAGCGCTTGCAAAAGACAATGTTGACGGTGCAAGAAACACACTTATCAATATTCTATGTAACTATCAAGGCTATAAAAAATGCGAGGTAATTCTCGTATTTGATGCATATAAAGTTAAGGGAAATACAGGGGATGTTGAAAAAATAGACAATATAAATGTTGTCTACACTAAGGAAGCTGAAACAGCAGATATGTATATTGAAAAAGTGTCACATAAGCTCGCTAAAAATAATAAGGTAAGAGTGGTTACCTCCGACGCACTCGAACAGCTTATCATATTAGAGGGCGGTGCACTGCGTGTGTCCTCAAAAGAATTTTTCTATGAAATAAAACAGGCTGAAGATGATATAAGAAATATAATTTCACAAATACATTAAAAAAGACGTGGATTTTTCCACGTCTTTTTTTAGATTCTGCAGATAAAGCAATTTAAAAGCCTTGCAATTTGCCGAAATTGCAAGGTCTTTGTGCGTTTTCTGTTTTTGCAGGCTTTGATTTTTTGTTAAATAAATACTGATATTACGTAGCCGAGGTAGCCTGCAAGCATTATAATACCCTGCCATCTCTGGAATTTTTTTGTAATGATTGTCGGGAATACAGCAACAGCAATAGCGGCAAGACAAACCATCATATCAATTGTAACTGATGAAGCAGAAACTGCAAGTGCGCCTGTACCCTTACCCATTGAAACAAAGGAGCAAATCGGTAAAATAAGCGTTAAGTCAATAATGTTTGCACCTAAGATATTGCCGACTGAAAGAGCACCGACCTTCTTTCTGAGGGCTGTGATTGTTGTTACAAGCTCAGGAAGTGATGTGCCGATTGCTATAGCAATGACGCTGATGACACGCTGAGGAATGCCGAGTGACTGTGCAATTTCAGTGCCGTAGTCAACAAGCAGATCAGCACCGATAACGATGCCTGCAGCACCCAAAACAAAGAATGCGATATTCTTAGCCCAGTCCTTGCCTGTAGCAGTTTCCTTTGAAGGAACAATGTCGTCCTCCTCCTGAAGACCGATATTGCTCGGAGAAGGTTCAATATGATGCGTTTCATGCTTCATTGAGAGGAAGTTTTCAACAAAGAATACGACGAATACGATAATCAGAACAATAAGACCTACTGTTGAAAGTGAGTAGTAATCATTCGTTTCACCCTCAAAGGTAAGTGACTGCTTAGAGGTGAATATGCATCCGACAACCAGTGCGACTGATGCAAGGAACATCATAATACCCTTAGGAGCAAATTCTTTTCTCTTGATTGCAAAAGGCATACATACAATGAAAATTCCCATAATCATTGCAGTGTTTGCTGTGACAGAGCCGATTGCGTTGCCTGCTGCCATATCAACATTGCCTTTGGCGGTAGCCTGAATACTTACAATCATTTCAGGCAAAGTCGTTGCGACAGAAACGATTGTTGCACCGATTACAAATTTCGGAACACCGAGGATTTCCGCAATCCAGCTTGCACTGTCGACAAACCAGTCGCCGCCCTTGATAATAAGGACAAGACCGACAACAAACAAAACATACATTAAAACAGTTTGCATTTTTTTAACCACCTTATTAAATTTGTGTATCTTAATAATATTACATTACTATAACATAATTTGTCAATATAAAATCCATATTGTGTTAATTATATTTTTATGTTAGAATAATAGCATAATTCATTAGGAGTGATATTTTGGATAAGAAGAAAAACATTTTATATATAGTATTACCGATTGTTGCAGCGATTATTGTATTATCAGCTTTTGCAGTAAGCGGTAATATTACTAAAAAAGCAGATGAAAAAAATCCTACAGCACAAACCCAGGTTTCTGCTGTTAATGAGAAAAGCACAGTGACAGAGAAAAATGAGAATGCAAAGGTTACGCTTTTGGCAACAGGAGATAATCTGATTCACAATACACTTATTTCTGCAGGAGAGCAGTCAGACGGAACACTCAATTATGATTCCCTTTATGCAAATATCAAGCCGGAAATTGAAAAATTTGATATTTCGGTGATTGACCAGGAAACCGTGCTTGGCGGCAGTGCGTTTGAGTATTCAGGCTATCCGACATTTAATACTCCGTGGGAGGTTGGCGAGGCTGCTATAAGGGCGGGCTTTGATGTTTTCAACTGTGCCACGAACCATACAATGGATATGGGCTGGGGCGGTATTGAAAATGAGCTTGCGTTTTTTGCAGATAATAAGGAAGCTGTTGCACTTGGCGTGAATGCTAATGAGGATGACTATAATAAGATAACATATTATGAAAAGAACGGCATTACCTTTGCTATGCTTAACTACACCTATGGTACAAATGGCATTGCACTGCCTGATGACAAGCCTTGGTGTGTAAATCTTCTTGATAAAGACAAAGTAACAAAGGATTTGAAGGAAGCAAGAGAGCATGCTGATTTTGTTATTGTTTTTCCACACTGGGGTACAGAGTACAGCTTTGAGGTTTCTGATTATCAGGAGGAATATACCAAGCTGTTTTCCGATATGGGTGTTGATCTGGTTATAGGCTGCCATCCTCATGTTATTGAGCCTGTCAAGTGGGTGACTAATGAAAGCACAGGCAAAAAAATGCTTGTTTATTATTCACTGGGTAATTTCATTTCGCATCAGATTGACCTTGAAAACCTGCTTGGCGGTATGGCAGAGGTTACGATTGAAAAGCGTGATGGCAAGACAGAAATTACATCGGCAAAATTTGTACCCGTTGTGTGTCATTATAACAGGAATGAAAACGGAAAGTTTGCTTTTAATGTGTACAAGCTCGGCGATTATAATGATGATCTTGCAAATACACATGCACAGCAGGGTGGAACGGTTGAATATTTTACAAAGCTTGTTAATGATGTGGTCGATGAAGAGTTCATCAGTATGAAATAATCTATGTAACATATGCACAAAAACGGTTTGTATATGTGGTGCAGAAAATAAATAATTGACAAATTTGCAAAAAATGGTTGACAAACGGGTAACCTATTGAGTATAATGCAAATGTAGTAAGAACGAGGGCGTTCCGTATCAAGCGGAGTGCCCTCATTTTTTATTGAATAAATTCAGAGAGGAGTATTTACAATGAGTAAGTACACAAAGGAAGACATTTTAAAGAGCGCACAGGAAAACGGTGTGGAGTTTATCAGACTTCAGTTTACAGATGTTTTCGGTATTATGAAGAATGTAGCTATCACCATATCACAGCTTGAAAAAGCGCTTGATAATGAGTGTATGTTTGACGGCTCATCCATTGAGGGCTTTGTTCGTATTGATGAAAGTGATATGTATCTGCATCCCGATTATGACACATGGACCATTTTCCCTTGGAGAAAGCACCAGAATGCACAGACTGCACGTTTGATTTGTTCTGTTTATACTGCTGACAACAAGACTCCGTTTATGGGCGATCCAAGGAATGTTCTGCAGAAGGTTATTGATGAGGCTGCTGAAATGGGCTATACTTTCAATGTCGGTCCTGAGTGTGAGTTCTTCCTCTTTAAGGTTGATGAGGACGGCACACCAACACTTGAAACAAATGATAAAGCAGGCTATTTTGACCTTAATCCTATTGATACAGGTTCAAACTGCCGTCGTGATATCTGCCTTGCACTTGAAGAAATGGGTTTCACAATTGAGGCTTCACACCACGAGGTTGCCCGCGGTCAGCACGAGATTGACTTTAAGTTTGACGAGGTAATGACAACTGCTGACAGAGTTATGACCTTCAAGCACGTTGTTAAAACATATGCTACAAAGCACGGTTTACATGCTACATTTATGCCAAAGCCTGTTTATGGTATTAACGGCTCAGGCATGCATACAAATATGTCACTTATGACAAAGGACGAGAACGGCAAGATAGTCAATGCATTTTATGACCCTGAAAGTCCTGACGGTTTAAGCAAGGTTGCGCACAGCTTTATTGCAGGTATCTTAAAGCATGTTAAGGGTTTGACTGCATATGCTAACCCGACTGTTAACTCATATAAGAGATTGGTACCGGGCTACGAAGCACCAACCTATATCGTATGGTCAGCATCAAACCGTTCCTGCCTTGTTCGTATTCCTGCAACACGTGGAATGGGTACTCGTGTAGAGCTTCGTTCACCGGACCCTGCTTGTAACCCATATCTTGAAATGGCGCTTTGCCTTGCAGCAGGTCTTGATGGTATTAAGAACAATCTTACTCCTCCTGAGGCTGTTGATTATAATGTATTTGATTTCTCAGATGAGCAGCTTGCTGAAAAGGGTATTGAATGTCTTCCTACCTCACTTGAGGAAGCTGTAAAGGCATCAATGGCTGACCCATTTGTTAAGGAAACAGTGGGTGAGCATGTATTCAACGCTTACTCAAAGGGCAAGATGGCTGAATGGGATGAATACAAAACAAAAGTTTCTCAGTGGGAAATTGACAGATATATGGTTAACTATTAATTTGCTTTGTTAACCCTCTCTTACAGCAAGCTTGCTTGCTGGTTATTAGCCGACGTCCGTTCAGGATTCGGGCGTCGGTGTTTTTTACAGGCACAATGGGGTGTCCGCAGTGTTATGCTGCGGGCACCCTTTTGTTATTTTTAGGTTCTATATTTAAGCAATGGAGGAGGAAAAAATATGACTATGGAATCTATTATAGAAACGGTTGACGGTGAGCTGTTCGGCGTTTGGTTTCTGATTGGTGCAGCATTGGTGTTTTTTATGCAGTGCGGCTTTGCAATGGTTGAAAGCGGTTTCACCAGAGCAAAAAATGCAGGTAACATCATTATGAAAAACCTTATGGATTTTTGTATCGGTGCTGTTATGTTCATTTTATTGGGCTTCGGTCTTATGATGGGTGAGGAATGCTTAGGCGGACTTGTGGGTATGCCGACACTCGGTGTATTTACGGATTATGCTGATTTTGATTGGTCCAACTTTGTGTTTAACCTTGTGTTCTGTGCTACGGCAGCTACTATTGTTTCGGGTGCTATGGCAGAGCGTACAAAGTTTTCATCCTACTGCATTTATTCTGCAGTAATTTCGGCGGTTGTTTATCCCATTGAGGCAGGCTGGATATGTAATCCTAACGGCTGGTTGGTTAGACTCGGCTTCCACGAC
>VSOH01000067.1 GCA_009774735.1 Clostridiales bacterium | reverse complement strand
ATCTTAAAGCCTTACCTCTATGGCTGATTTTGTCTTTTTCCTCTGCGGTATATCTGCCGAATGCTCTGCCCTCAACAAGGAACAGCGGATCATAGCCAAAGCCCTCGTTGCCATCACGCTCAAAACCGATTAGACCCTCACACTCGCCGCGGACAATTATTTCCTTTCCGTCAGGGAATTCACAGCAGATAGCACACACATAATGAGCTGTACGTTTTTCAGCAGGAACACCCTCAAGCTTTTCAAGAAGCAGGTCATTATTAAGCTCATCATTACCATGATCACCCGCAAAACGAGCAGAAAAGATACCGGGAGCACCGTCAAGATAATCAACACAAAGTCCCGAATCATCAGCGATTGCCGGCATATTCGTTTCTTTACATGCTGCAAGTGCCTTTATTTTTGCGTTAGCCTCAAAGGTATCACCGTCCTCCTCAACCTCTTCAAGCGTAATACCAAGCATTTTCGCAGTAACCACATGAATGCCCAGCGGTGATAAAATACGCTGCATTTCTGCAAGCTTTTTCATATTATTTGTTGCAAGAATAAAATCCATAATCAGTCCTCATTCGTAATAAAGTTTGTAATATCCTCATCATCCTCAGGCACCTTTGCATCAAAAAGTCCTGCTGCAAAAGCATCGGCGTCGAATGGCTGCAAATCCTCAATTCTTTCACCGACACCAACGAATTTAACAGGTACGTCAAGCTCATTATTAATAGCAAGAACAACGCCGCCCTTGGCTGTGCCGTCAAGCTTTGTTAATACAATACCTGTAATACCCGCTGCCTCCTTAAAGTCCTTAGCCTGATTAACAGCATTCTGACCTGTTGTTGCATCAAGCACAAGCAGAATTTCCTTTGATGCATCGGGTAATTCCCTTTCAATAACACGTGAAATTTTATTAAGCTCATCCATAAGATTTTTCTTATTATGAAGTCTGCCTGCGGTGTCGATGATGATGACATCTGCACCCCTTGCCTTGCCTGCCTGAATAGTATCATACACAACTGCGGCAGGGTCAGAGCCTTCAGCATGCTTGATAAGGTCAACATCTGCTCTGTCAGCCCAGACCTGAAGCTGCTCAATTGCAGCGGCACGGAAGGTATCGGCAGCACCAAGAATAACCTTTCTGTTCTGCCCCTTAAGTCTTAATGCCAGCTTACCGATTGTGGTGGTTTTGCCAACACCGTTAACTCCAATCATTAAAATGATTGACGGTTTTGAGCGAAGTCGAAGATAACTACCGCCCCAAACTACACCGGACACAATGTCCTTCATCGTTTCACGGACCTGCTTAACATCCTTAATTTTATCGTTTTCAATTTTTCTTTTTAAGTCACGGATGATTCTTTCGGCTGTCGGCATACCGACATCACCCATAATCAGAATTTCTTCAAGCTCATCAAAAAGCTCATCGGTAATCTCCTCATAAGACTCGATTACCTCGTCCATCTGTGCGGTAATACCTTCATCTCTTGTTTTCTTTAAACCTTTTTTGAATATTGAAAAAATGCCCATACTTACACATCCTTGATTATTTTCTTCATATATTATTCTTCAAGTCCCATCTGTGCTGCAAGCTCTGCCGTTTGCAGCTCAATCAGCTTTGAAACACCCTTTTCCTGCATGGTAACACCGTAGAGAACATCTGCCTCCTCCATAGTACCACGGCGGTGCGTAATTGAAATAAACTGAGTTCTGTCGGTCATTTTGCGCATATATTTTGCAAAGCGTTCAACATTGACATCATCCAGTGCAGCCTCAACCTCGTCATAAATACAGAATGGTGCCGGCTGCACCTTAAGCACACTGAACAGCAGAGCCATAGCAGCAAGTGACTTTTCACCGCCTGAGAACAGGCTGATATTCTGCACTGCCTTGCCCGGAGGCTGAATGTTGATTTCAATTGCAGACTCCAGACAGTTGTCAGGATTTTCAAGCTTGATTTCACCCTTGCCGCCGCCGAAGAAATCAGCAAAGCACACCTTGAATTCCTCGTTAATCTTATTAAACTTTTCAAGGAACTTTTCGCTCATTGATGCTGTTAAATCCTCAATAATTTTCAAAAGCTCATTTTTGGATTTTTCAATATCATCAATCTGCTCCTTAAGGAATTCATATCTTTCGGACACTTCCTTGTATTCCTCAATGGCACCGACATTGATTGAGCCAAGCCCTTTGATTGCAACCTTTATTTCGTGAAGACGCTTCTTTGCCTCACTCATATTTTCAATTTCAATATTAAGAGCCTCAGCCTCACGACGGGTTAATTCATACTGTTCAAAGAGCATATCATTCAGCTCATCATATTCCTTGCGCATGGCAATTTTGCGTTCGTCAAGTCGAACAAGCTCGCCGGACAGCTTTTCACGCTCCTGACCCTTATTACGCTCAAGAACTCTTAATTCACCTGAGCGTTTTTCAAGATTATTACGTTCCTCAATACTGTCAGCAATCTGAGAATTAGAGCCCTCCGCTTTTTTGCGCAGCTCGTCAGCCTGTGCCTTAACCTCATTAATTGATAAAAGAAGGCTGCTGTTTCTTTCCTCTAAGATTTTAATTTCATCCTCAATGGATTTAACTCTGTCACTCTGAGAATTCTTTCGCAGTTCTAATTCCTCAATAGACAGCTTAGCCGATTCAGTATCCTTGGCAATTGTAACCAAATCAAGATTAATCTGCTGGCTAATCAGCCTGTATTCCTCACGCTTTGCATTAATCTCCTCAGCATTACCGCTGATTTTTGAAAGCTGAGCCTCAGCCTCGGCCATCTGTGCTTCAATCTTTTCAGCCTCAGCCTCACCAACCTTATTAATCTGCTCAAAGCCTGCAATACGTTCGTCTGCGTTATTCTTTTCGGCAATAAGGCTGTCGCACTGAGTAAGCAGTGCATCAAGCTTTTCCTTAATCAGTCTGTGCTCACCCTGAGAGCGGATAAGCTCCTCCTTAGCCTGCTGCATATCAACCTCAGCACCCTGAAGCTGAGCCGCTGCAAAATTAGCATCCTCAAGAGCCGTTTTAAACTCTGACTTAAGTGCATTGACCCTTTCTTCAAGCACCTTTGCCTGTTCGTTCAGCTCATCAATCTGGTTTGATCTTGACAGTATTCCCGCACCCCTTGATTGTGAGCCGCCTGTCATTGAGCCGCCCGGGTTAATAACCTGTCCGTCAATTGTAACAAGCTTAAATCGGTTGTTATATCTTTTGGCTATTCCGATAGCACAATCCATATCGTCAACAATAACAACTCTGCCAAGCAGGTTAGAGATTATATTTTTATATTCGCTTTTACACTCCACCAAATCAGATGCAATTGCAACAAATCCTAAATTATCGTCAAGATCCTTTTCATCAAGATTTCTTGGCTTGATAGCAGAAATCGGTAGGAATGTTGCCCTGCCTATACGATTATTTTTTAAGTAATAAATAGCACGCTTTGCATCAGCCTCGTTCGAGGTGACAATGTTCTGCATTGCTGCACCGAGTGCAACCTCAACGGCAACTGAATATTCGTTGTCCACTGTTATAAGCTGTGAAAGCGGACCGTGTATGCCTGAAAGAGCCTTGCTCTGTGACTGCTTCATAACAGCCTTAACAGCACCTGAAAAGCCCTCCATATTTTTTTCAAGGTCAATTAACATTCTTGCCCTTGACTGCTTTTGTGACAGCTCAAGGCTTGCCTTTTCAAGGTCTGCCTTTATCTTATCCGCCTTTGCGGTTTTGTTTTCAAGCTTCAGCTTATAGCCTGAAAGAGAATTATTGTTTTCATCAATTCTGTTTTGCAGAAACGACAGATTTTCTTCACTTTCCTGCATTTGTGCTTCTGCTATTTTAACATCCTTTTCACACTGCACAATTGAGTCATCAACAACACTTCTTCTTGAATTGATTTCCTCAATTGAAGAAATTGCCTGTGAGCATTTAACCTTGCACTCGGATAGTTTAAAGGTAAGTGCAGTAATCTTCTGATTCAGTTCAACTGTCAGCTTTGAAAATTCCTCATTTGATGAAACAAGGCTTTCCATCTCGGCAGTAACTGATTTAAGCTCTTCTTTTTTACTTTCAAGCTTAACAGTATTTTCAGCAATAAAATTCTTCTTTTCATCAATCTGCAGGTCAATGGACTGGTTCGTATTATCAACATCACCAATGTCATTTTTGAAACGCTCTATGGTTTCATTGTTATGATTAAAATTAGCCTCAAGCACCGAAGCTTCGCCGTCCTTACGGATAGCCTCATCCTCGTATGCCTTTGAGCCGATTCTTATCTGTTCAATTTCAGTATTGATTTTTGCAGTTTTCTCAATGATTTCCTCAATCTCTGTTTCTATCTGAGAAAGCTCTTTTTCACAAATCTCATAGGATGCATTTGTAGCATCTATTTTATGCTCCTGCTCTCGGAGTTCATTTGTAAAACGGTTTATTTTATTGACCCAAACACCGATTTCAAGCGTCTTTTTTTCCTCGCTGAGTTCTAAAAACCTTGCTGCCTTTTCGCTCTGCTTTTTAAGAGGTCCCACACGGTTTTCAAGCTCGCCTAAAATATCGAGAAGTCTTACCAGATTTTCCTGAGCCTGATCAAGGCGTCTTGTCGCATCTGTTCTTTTGTGACGGAAAAGTGAAATACCTGCCGCCTCTTCAAAAAGCTCACGCCTGTCCTCATTCTTCTGTGAAATGATTGAGTCAATTTTACCCTGACCGACCATTGAATAGCCGTCAGAGCCAAGACCTGTGTCCATAAACAGCTCGTGTATATCACGGCGGCGAACATTTTCGCCGTCAATTTTATATTCACTTTCACCCGAACGATAGTAACGGCGGGTAACGGTTACTACCTCATTTCTGTCCTTAAGTGTATGGTCACTGTTATCAAGCGTTAACTGAACCTGAGCAAATCCCAGTGCTTTACGTGATGAAGTACCGCCGAAAATAACGTCTTCCATCTTAGAGCCGCGCAGTGATTTTGAACTGGTTTCACCAAGCACCCAGCGAACAGCATCTGAAATATTACTTTTGCCTGAACCGTTAGGACCCACTACCGCAGTAATACCCTTGCCGAAATTAAGCTCGGTTTTATCAGGGAAGGACTTAAAGCCCTGCATTTCAAGTGTTCTTAAAACCATTATTTAATCCTCAATTCGTCTATTGCCATACCGTTATCGGTAATAATTTTTACATTATATCCCCTTTCCATCAGGAGATAGATATTGCTCTTGTTATTGCCCTTAAGCTTTGACAGTGACCTTGGATTAACGAAAACCTGATAGTCACCCGGGGGCAGAGCAAGTATTTTTTCAACAAGCATTCTGGATTTCACAAGCTCACCGAAGCTGTCGTGAAAACCGCCTGCAAGCATATTTCTTTTAATATCCTCACTTGAATGAAGTCCAAGGCGGATTATCTTAATTCCTGCATTTTCAAACATAGGAACAAGCCTTGCACAAAGCTCTGCTGAGTCATCTGCATTAAGAGGCTTGTACACCTCGCTCTTATAAAGCTGCGCTAAATATGTATCCTTTAAAACTACTGTCGGATAAATTCTGACTGTTTCAGGCTTTAAATCAATTATTTTCTGTGCTGTTTGGACTGCCTTTTCACAGGTATCCATATAAAGACCTGTCATCATCTGAAGCCCCAGCTCAAAGCCGTAGTCTTTAATCAGCTTTGATGCATTAACGACATCCTCGGCAGTGTGACCTCGTCTGTTAGCAAGAAGCACCTCGTCATCCATACTCTGTGCACCAAGCTCAATGCTTGTTACACCATATTCTTTCAGTATATCTAAAACCTCACGGTCAATGCAGTCGGGTCGTGTGGAAATGCGGATACCCTTAACACTGCCGTTTTTTACATAAGGTGTAGCAGCACCTAACAGTGAAATCATATAATCACGCTCAATGGCGGTAAATGAGCCGCCAAAAAAAGCTATTTCATATTCAAATTTTTTCTTTTTCAGTGCAGTTTCAACTGCATTTACAACATCCTCGGCTGCCGGTGCTTTTGTCTGACCTGTAATCGTTTTCTGATTACAGAAGGAGCACTGACACGGACATCCCTGATGCGGAACAAAAATACTTATATTACCCTTTTTCATACAACACCCATCAGCTTTAACGCTTCCTTTGCTGCAGCCTGTTCTGCCGCACGCTTTGTTCTTCCCTTGCCCGTTCCGAGCACATTTGAATTGAGATGCACCTCCATCTCAAAGGTTTTGTCGTGATCCGGACCGCTTTCGCCGATTAAAACATAGGTTGCATTTTCACCCGGATTCTGCTGTAAAACCTCCTGCAAAGTTGTTTTATAATCAAAGAAATTAATCTGATGTGTTTCAAGCGTTTTATCAAGAAACTTGGTTACAAAGGTCTTTGCACTTTCCATACCGCCGTCCAGATAAATTGCGGCAATCAAAGCTTCAAACGTATTTTCAAGAATTGAAGGTCTGTCAACACCTCCGGAGCAAATCTCACCCTTGCCGAGCAGAAGAACACTGCCAAGGTCAATCTCCCTTGCATAGCTTGAAAGGCTGTCGGTACACACAAGTGATGAACGAAGCTTTGACAGCTCACCCTCAGGCGTATCAGGATACTTGTCACACAAAAACTGTGCAGTTAAAAAAGACAGCACTGCATCGCCGAGGAACTCCATACGTTCATTGCTTTTGAGCTTTACAGGACGTTCATTTGCAAATGATGAATGAGTCAGTGCCTCAACAAGATATTCTTTATTTTTAAATGTATAGCCGATTCTTTTTTCAAGATTTACCATAGAGCTTTTCTTCCTTTGAATCAATCAATGAATTCTCAATAATACTTATCAAATCATTTTCTAAAAACCATACTGCCTGCTTAATGGCATTTTTAAAGGTTTTGCAGTCCGACGAACCGTGTGCCTTGACAACAGGCTTTTTGACACCGAGCAATACTGCACCGCCGTATTCCTTGTAATCAAACTGCTTTTTCATATCATCAATGCCTGACTTAACACCAAGATATGAAAGCTTTGAAATTGCAGACTTCATAAAAGCCTGCTTAATACCGTTCATAAGAACCTTTGCAACACCCTCATAGGTTTTAAGAATCAGGTTACCTGCAAAGCCGTCGGCAACTACAACATCTGCATCACCGAAAGGAATCTGCCTGCCCTCAATATTGCCTATAAAATTATAAGGCGCTTTTTTCATAAGCTCAAAAGCATCACGAACCATCGGAGTTCCCTTTGTTTCCTCCGAGCCATTATTGGCAAGAGCAACACGCGGGCTTTTGACCTTCATTATATTCTTCATATAAAGATTGCCCATCAAGCCGAACTGATAAAGGTGCTCCGCTCTGCATTCAGAATTGGCACCGCAGTCCATAAGTAAAAACGGCCTGTCCGCACTGGGCATAACAGATGCAATTGCAGGACGCTTAACCCCTTTGATACGCTTGGTAATAAAGGTTGCACCAACCGTTATAGCACCGGTATTGCCTGCACTTACAAAAGCATCGCCCTTGCCCTCATTAAGAAGCTTAAAGCCGACTGCCATTGAAGAGTCTGCCTTTTCTTTAAGCACAGTCCTTGCATCATCACACATATCAATAACACCCTCG
>VSOH01000066.1 GCA_009774735.1 Clostridiales bacterium | reverse complement strand
ACTCTGATTTTCGTGGTCTGCGTAAGATGTGTATAAGATAAAGGTCCTACAATCATCGGCTCAAATGATGATGTTGTTAAGGAAGAGGTTAAGAAGCTTCTTGATGACTGCGGTCCTTCAACAGGTCTTTTCCATCCATATGAGTATAAGCTTGCTAAAAAAATCAGTGAGTGCGTTCCTTCAGTAGAGATGTTCCGTATGCTCGGTTCAGGTACTGAGGCTTGTATGTGTGCTGTTCGTGTTGCTCGTCTTGCTACAGGTCATAAGAACATCATCAAAATGGGTGGTGCTTACCACGGCTGGTCAGATCAGCTTGCTTGGGGTATGCGTGTTCCGGGTACATTAAATCTTCAGTCACACGGTGTTCCTATGTTTGTGTTCAAGCATACACAGGAATTCTTCCCGAATGACCTTAAGAGCTTAGAGAAAAAGCTTATTTTAAATAAATTCCGCGGCGGTACTGCTGCTGTATTCATTGAGCCAATCGGTCCTGAATCAGCAACACGTCCTGTTGATAAGGATTTCCCGAAGGGTGTTCAGGCACTTTGCCGTAAGTATGGTGCTCTCCTCGTTTGTGATGAGGTTGTATCCGGTTTCCGTATCGGTCTTTCAGGTGCTCAGGGCTACTATGGTATTGATCCTGATATTACAATTTTCGGTAAGATTATTGCCGGCGGTTATCCAGGTGCAGGTGGTATCGGCGGTCACAAAGAGGTTATGAAGTATCTTGGTGCCGGTCTTGATAAGTCTGAGGGCAAAAAGATTCATAAGGCTATGTGCGGCGGTACAATGGCTGCTACTCCTCTTTCATGCTGTGCAGGTTATACCGTAATTTGTGAGATTGAGAAGAGAAATGCTTGTCAGGTTGCAGGTCAGATGGCTGACAGACTTGTTAAGGGAATTAACGAGTCAATCAAGAAGTATGACCTTCCGTTTGTTTGCTACAACATCGGTTCAGTTTGCCATCTTCATACTGTTGCTACCATGCACTTCAAGGTTGACTGGAAAAAGCCTTGGACAATTCCAAGCACTCTCAAGCAGACAAGTATCCGTCAGTCAGAGATGCAGTATATGGGTGCTGCTTATATGGCAGAGGGTCTTGTTACACTTGCCGGTTCTCGTCTTTACACCTCAAGTGCTTACACTGAGGAGGATATTGATGAATGTATCCGTCGTTTTGACAAGGTACTTTCACAGTGCGAGAAGATTGACTATTAATTATTAATACTTATAGGGAGTAGGGATACCTGCTCCCTTTAGTAGGTTTTATATATAAGGAGAAAACTTTATGGCTTACGAAATTGAAGAAGCTAAAAGACTGGTTGTTGAGGCTGGTAAAAAATTAGTTGAAACAGGACTTATTGCCCGTACATGGGGTAATGTTTCAGCAAGAATCAGTGACACTCAGTTTGTTATTACTCCGTCAGGACGTGCATATGAAACACTTACGCCTGAGGAGGTTGTTGTAGTTAACATTGAGGATTGCTCTCATGAGGGTGATATCAAGCCTTCATCAGAAAAGGGCGTTCATGCAGATGCCTATAAGCATCGTCCTGAGGTTAACTTTGTTATCCACACTCACCAGAAGGCTGCTACAATTGTCAGCATTACCGGTATGGAAATCAGGAATGTATATGATGAATTCAAGTCAGTTCTCGGCACTAAGGTTCCGACTGCTGAGTACGCAATGTCAACTACAAATTCACTCAGAAAAAAGGTTGAAAAATGCCTTGTTGCTAATCCTGAGTGCCCTGCAATTATGATTATGCACCACGGCACTCTTTGTGTTGGTGAAAGCTATGAAAAGGCATTTGAGGTAGCAGATGTTCTTGAGCAGTGCTGTGAAAAGGTGATTAAGGATAATTATCTTCGTCATTCCTGGGACAAGGAGTACTCACTCACAAGCAAGCTCAATTACTTCCTTAAGAAAAATGATTCATCCTCAATGCCTGAGCGTATTTGTGACCTCGGCTCATCCGTAAGAAACGGCGGTGCTTTTACTCTTACCTATGACGGCGGTAAAAAGGTTGATGTTGATTTAGGTACAGGTCTTGGTGTAAACGGTGTTGCACCAAAATGTGCTAAAATTCACAGAGCAATTTATCTCAGCTCATCGTTCACAATGATTAAGCATGTTGCTGACCCAAGTGTTGTTGCATATTCAGCAACAGGTGACACAATGCTTCCTATGATTGATGATTTTGCTCAGATTGTTGGTCTTGATGTTAAAAACTGCCCTTGGATTGACGGCGATACGGATGCTTGTGCTAAGGAAATTGCTAAGGCACTCGATGGCAGAAATGCTGTTCTTATTGAGGGTAACGGTGCTCTTGTTACAGGTAACAGCGAGGGAGATATGCAGGCACTTGATATCATTATGACAAAGGGCTGTGAGGCTGCAATTGATTGTGATATTTTCAATCGTCCTCATTACGTACCAAAGGCTGAATGCTTCCTGATGAGAACTGTTTATCTTGCTAAATACTCAAAGCAGATTAATAAATAATAATATTTATAAAGCAAAAAACACGGGCGTATGTCCGTGTTTTTTTGTTATGCTTAATTATAGGGCGGATAATATCCGCCCGTTTTTATGAAAATAAATTAATCTTTTAACTTGTTAACCATCATTCTTGCAACCTTGTATACATCACCGCAGCCAAGGGTAATTACCAAATCACCATCCTGAGCATTTTCTGTTACATAGTCACAAATTTCTTCAAAGGTATCAAGCTGAACAGAGCCCGGCACTTTAACAGCTAAATCCTTAGCCTTGATACCGATTGTATTAACCTCACGGCTGCCCATAATTGCTGATATAACACACTTGTCTGCTATTTGCAAAACTTCTGCAAAATCATCAAGAAGAAGTGAGGTCCTTGTAAATGTGAAAGGCTGATGAACTGCCCATACATTGTTATAGCCCATTTTCATAGCAGCCTCAAGTGTTACTTTGATTTCAGCAGGGTGATGTGCATAATCGTCTGCAAAGGTTATCCCTTTATATTTTCCGAGCAGCTCAAAGCGTCTTGCAGCACCTCCGAAATTTTTTAAACCTCTGCAGATGCTGTCAACATCTGCACCGCTTTCAATTGCTGCAGCAAAGGCACAAAGAGAGTTAAGGATATTGTGTTCGCCCGGTACAGACAGCTCAACCTCTGTCACAAATTCACCGTTGTGATAAATATCATAGCTTGAATGAAATCCGCCCGGTACCTTAACATTTTTTGCAACCCATTCGTTATCATCATTTTTACCGATTGAAATGAGCTTTTTGCCCTCAATACCCTTTAGCGTATCAACCGTGTTTTCGTCGTCACCATTATATATAATGGTTTTTGTTGTTTTGTCTGCAAATTCTCTGAAAGATTTTTTTATGTTATCAAGATTTCCGAAGAAATCAAGATGATCCTCGTCAATGTTAAGAATTACTGCAATGTCGGGATTCATTTTTAAAAATGTGTTGTTGAATTCACAGCTTTCACAAACAAAATTCTGACTGTGACCATATCTGCCATATGCATCAATAACAGGGAGCTTACCGCCGATAACAGCACTTGGGTCAAGACCCGCCTCAAGCAGAATCTGTGTAATCATTGATGATGTTGTTGTTTTGCCGTGTGTTCCGCATACACCTATGCAGTTAGAAAAAATTCTGCTCATTGCACCAAGCAGCTCCGCCCTTTCAAAGCAGGGGAAATGCTTCTTTGCATAGTCAAGCTCTTCATTTCCGGCGAGTATTGCGTTTGTATAAATTACAAGCTCAATGTCATCTGTTAAATTGTCCTTTGTCTGTCCGAGATAAATCTTAGCGCCCTCTTTTTCAATTCTTCTGAATGTTTCGGTATCATTATTGTCTGAGCCTGAAAGTTTATAGCCAAGTGACAGCATAATTTCTGCAATAGGGCACATTCCTGCACCGCCGATGCCGATAAAATGTACTCTGTTTACTTTTTTTAAATATTCATCTATATTCACTGAAGATGCCTCCAAATTTATTTACTTATCTATTATACTACCATTTATGCAAAAAATAAATACCTGTTTATGATTAACTAATATTTTTTTGTTTCATAGAATGTAAGCAAGAGAGAATTGTCAAGCAAAGCCCATTTTTTCAACTCTCTCTTGCCTATGCAGGGGATAATATCCCTTGTTTAACTAAAGGGGTGTCATAATGAAATTAAAAACTTTTTGTGTGCCATATATTGTTGATGAACGAATGGTTTTTGCAAGTGAGTATTTGCAGACACAGGGATATAAATGTGTTGACTGTTCTGATGATGCAGATTTTATTCTGCTGCCTATTCCTGCAAAAGACTATATGTTTGAAAACTTGGGTGATAAAACAGTATTCTATGGTGCAGGCGAATTTCGCGGATTTGATTATAATAAGCTTGAGGCATTTGTAATGGAAAATGCTTATCTTACAAGCGAAGGAGCAATATCTCTTTTGAAGGAAAACAGTGATAAATCAGTCTATAATTCCAAAGTGCTTATTACAGGCTACGGCAGAATTGCAAAAGCATTACATAGGGCGCTTGACGCAATGGGTGCTAAGGTTACAATCTGCTGCAGAAGTGACAGAGCAAAAACTGAAGCAGGCTTCAGAGGTGCAGATGTTATAGGTTTTGATGAGCTGAAAAAGAATAACGGTTATGATTTTGTATTCAATACTGTACCTCATATGATTTTTACTAAAAATGAGCTTGATAAAATTAACAAGGATACCTTGCTTTTTGATTTGGCATCTTTCCCGGGCGGAGTTGATACACTTTATGCCAAGTCAAAGGGTGTTAAATTGATTGACGGAAAAAAACTGCCTTCGCGCTATTCAAAGCAGTCAGCAGGTGAGCTGATAGGCAGAACCGTGGAAAAAATAATAAGGGAGGATTTTTCTTGAACATAGGTTATTGTCTGACCGGTTCCTTTTGTACCTTTTCAAAATCCATTGACGCATTGGAGGAGCTGGTAACAAGAGGTCATAATGTTACACCGATTATGAGCGAAAATGCATACTCAATTGATACCCGCTTCGGCGATGCGGTTGATATTCAGAATAAATTGATTCAGATAACAGGCAACAGCATAATCCACACTATCGAGCAGGCGGAGCCGATAGGTCCGCAGAAAATGTTTGATGTTCTTGCAATTGTGCCATGTACAGGCAACACGCTTGCCAAGCTTGCAACAGGAATAACCGATGGTGCCGTGACCATGGCAACAAAAAGTCATCTGCGCAACAACAGACCTGTTGTAATCGGTATATCTACCAATGATGCACTGGGTGCTGCTGCAAAAAATATCGGTACACTGCTCAACTATAAGAACTATTATTTTGTGCCATATGGTATGGACAATTATAAATTGAAACCTAAATCAATGGTTTGCGATTTTGCACAGGCAGCGGATACAATAGAACTTGCGTATAATGGCAAAGAAATTATGAAAAAAATATATTGACATTTAATAATATATAAATTATATTTAATCTATAGCTATATTAAACTGTGGCTAAATCGTGTTTAGAAAAAATGAGGATGTGGCAATTGAAAAAGATAATCGATCTTAAGGATATCACCGTAAGGTACGGTGACAATATTGTACTTGACAAATTAAATCTGTTTATTAATGAAAAAGAGTTTATAACGCTTTTAGGTCCCTCGGGCTGCGGCAAAACAACAACACTGCGCTGTATTGCAGGCTTTATTGAGCCGGATAGTGGTGAAATTGTTTTTGAGGGCAAGGTGATAAATGATGTTCCTCCGCATAAAAGAAAGGTGAACACCATTTTCCAGCGTTATGCTCTTTTTTCTCATTTGAATGTTTATGAAAATATAGCCTTTGGTCCCGAATTGCAGAAAAAGTCTAAGGACGAGGTGCGTCAGATAGTGGCTGATATGCTTAGCCTTGTTAACCTGAAGGGCTTTGAAAAAAGAAGTATTGACTCACTTTCGGGCGGTCAGCAGCAGAGGGTTGCAATTGCACGTGCACTTGCAAATAATCCTCATGTGCTGCTGCTTGATGAGCCGCTGGGTGCGCTTGATTTAAAGCTTCGCAAGGATATGCAGACAGAGCTTAAGGCGATACAGAAAAGACTTGGAATAACCTTTATTTACGTAACTCATGACCAGGAGGAGGCACTTTCCATGTCTGATACAGTCGTGGTTATGGATAAGGGTAAAATCCAGCAGATTGGCTCACCTGAGGATATTTATAATGAGCCTGTAAATGCTTTTGTTGCTGATTTTATAGGGGAATCTAATATTGTTGATGCAATTATGCTTAAGGATTATCTGGTTTCTTTCGGTGGTGTTACATTTAAGTGCCTTGATGCAGGCTTTGGCGAAAACACTTTTGTTGAAGCAGTTGTAAGACCTGAGGATATAAAAATTGTTAACCCGGGTTCAGACGCATCATTAACGGGAAATATAACAAGTGTGACCTTCAAGGGTGTTCATTTTGAAATACTTGTTGATGTGGGCGGCTTTATCTGGATGATTCAGACTACTGAAGAAAATCATAAGGTCGGTGAAACAATAGGAATGTATATAGAGCCTGATGCTATTCACATTATGAACAGAAGTGAATACAGCGGTGAGTTTGGTGACTATTCTTCCTTCTCTGATGAAATGGACCATATCTCAGATGCTGAATATAATTGGGAGGAAAATGATGAAGAATAAGTTTTCCTCTAAGCTGCTTGATAAGCCGTATCTTATCTGGGCAGTGCTGTTTATTATTGCACCGCTGATTATGGTTGCCTACTATGCTCTGACTGACAGAACAGGTGCTTTTTCACTGACGAGCATTTTACAGATACCGTCATATATCCCTACAATTCTGCTGTCAATTCTTTATGGCTTGGCGGCAACTGTCATCTGTCTTGTGATTGGTTATCCCTTTGCCTATATTTTTTCAAAGTTCGGCAAGCGTCATCAGCAGCTTGTTATGCTCTTGGTTATGCTGCCTATGTGGATGAATTTTTTAATCAGAACTTATAGTTGGATGACCATTCTCGGTGACAGCGGTATTATTAATACAATATTGACTGCGGTCGGTTTAGAGCCTGCTAAGCTGATTAATACAGGCGGTGCTGTTATATTGGGTATGGTTTACAATTTTCTGCCCTATATGATTTTGCCGATTTATTCTGTTATGTCGAAGCTGGACAATTCCCTTATAGAGGCAGCACAGGACCTTGGCTCAAGCAAGCTTCACATTTTGCGCAGAGTTATTTTTCCGTTGTCCTTGCCGGGGGTGCTGAGCGGAATCACAATGGTTTTTGTGCCCTGTGTTTCAACTTTTTACATTACGCAGAAGCTTGGCGGTGGACAGATTGTACTTATCGGTGATGTTATTGAAACCCAGTTCCAGAGTGCAAATAATTATAATTTAGGTGCGGCACTTTCCTTTGTGCTGATGATATTAATTCTTATCTGTCTTGCAGTAATGAATTACTTTGGTGCAGACGATGAAAATGAAGGAGGAGTTATTATATGAAAAAGAAAGCCTCGTTTATTTCTAAGTTTTATGTTGCTTTGATTTTCCTTTTTCTTTATGCACCAATCGGTGTTATGATGCTGTTTTCCTTCAATTCAACATCAAGCACTTATACCTTCGGCGGTTTTTCGCTTCATTGGTATAAGGAAATGTTTAACGACACAGCGGCAATGCAGTCATTAAAAAATACGGTTGTTCTTGCGGTGTGTACTGCTGTTGTGGCTACTGTTCTCGGTGTTCTGGCAGCAATCGGATGTTTTAATTCAAAAAATAAGCTTTATAAATCGGCAATTAGGATTGTGACACTTGTTCCTATGCTGGTTCCTGAAATT
>VSOH01000065.1 GCA_009774735.1 Clostridiales bacterium | reverse complement strand
CTCCTTTACTATATAATGCATATCGTCCGTTTATATCAGAATTCCCCTTTGTTATTTCAAACATATATATCCAGCCTGACTCTACTTTTTTACTTTTATTATCACTAGTACCTGCCTGAATCAGGCTGACAAGCATGTGGAGAAAAGTTATTATTGATGCCAAAAGAGTGCTTAATAAATTCGGTCCGTCTCCAAAAAATGAAACACTATGCCCTTTATTATATTCTGATTGGATATAATTTCCTTGATTGTTGATAAATTCCATATTGAGCTGACCGCTCATTTTCCCGTCTTCTTTCCAACTGTTATAATCCCCAACAGTAATATTGAAACCTTTTCTGAAAATAACACCTTCACCATATTTAATTTTAGCTGTGTAATTACCGGATATTTCCCTATATATTTCCGTCATATCAAATTTACAGCTGCTTTTGACTGATAACCAGTATTTTCTTAGTCCATTATTAATAAATGCATTTATTGCGTTTTTGGCTTCCTTTTCCGTAATATAGCCATTTATATCACAATTATTAACAGGGTTATTATTGCAATAGGAAATAAGATTTGTTCCTACATTAATATTTTTGGTTAAAAGTGCAATTTCCACGGCATCAGCATTGATAAACCTGCAGATTTCAGGGTCATAATATCTGGACTGGAGATAATAGTAGCCTGTTTCGGAATCGTAATAATAGCCGCGATATCTTAATGGATTGGCTTCTGCTATTTCACGGTATGCCGTTGCGCCATCCTCATCTGCTGTATCTATTGATATCAGCTTACCCCATTCATCATACTGATAGCTGGCAAAGAAATTTCCGTCCGCTTCGGTAATTCCGAGCACATCGCCCGAAAGATTTGTCATATAAAAATACTGTGTATCATTATAAATAAATCCGAGAGGAACATTATTTGCATCATACTGAAAATACATGGTGTTTGTGCCGTCACTCTGTGAAAGAATTGCACCATCCAGTGTATTAAAGTATGTTGTTTTGCCGTTTACGGTTTTGGAGGCTCTGATACCATTTTCATCATAGGTGTAGGAATATACATTTTCTCCGTCCGTTATACTTTCAAGATTTCTGCCGCTGTTCCATGTAAATTCTCTGTTGCCATATGTTAAAACATTGCCTATTTCATCATAGGTTAATGCAGTATCGTTTACGGCTGCAAGCTGATCTTTCCACCCCGTTTTTGCATAGGTAAACGAGGTTATTTCCCTTGGTTCAGCATTTTCAAGGCTTCCGTTTGTATAGTCATAGGTTTTTTTAGATGTTATATTCCCTCTTTCATCATATGTATATACAGCAGTATACGAATCTCCGATGAAGTGATTATCAGCACGAAGAAGCTGGCTGTTTTCATCATATGCATAATCACTGCGTACATCCCCGTAAAGCTGATAGGATATTCTGCCGTCATTATCATAGAATACTGATAAGTCCGTTGCATAAGTGCTTCCGCCGCTTTTATATGTATATTGTTTGTTGGAGCCGATCTTATCCAGATAATCATAGGAAATTTCAAGTGCATCGGCATCATTATTTTTAATAACGGCTGATTCCATTTTGCCGTCCTTATCCGATACATAACGATATTCAACCTTGTTATTGCCATTGAAAAACGAAATGGTTTTATTTTCCGATGTTGCCGAATAATTATTGCCGAAATGCGTTTCGGTTACACTTGTTTGCTCTTTCGTTTCTTCCTGCGCATAGGACTGCACAAGCGAATTATCGGAAAGCTTATATATGCTTACCTGATTGTTTTCGCCGTAAACATATTTTAAGCCGATATCCGTATTGACCTTTTCGGCTAACTCACTATCTGCATTATAGGTATAGGTTACATACGGTGTTTCATCATTATTATGATAAAGGGCTGAAACTCTGCCATTCTCATTATATTCATACCGGATTTTATCTTCATTGGCATAATCCGAAGAAAGCAGATTATAGCTTTCATCATAATGATATGAAACTTTTTCTTCCCCTGCAACCTGAACATCGGATAGCTCACCATGCGGCAGATAATTAAATTCATAAAGATCAAATTCTTCACGGACTTTCGCACCCACATTATTGTATGTATATTCCGTTGTTACATCAAATCGGTTTATTTCGCTTACAAGCTGATTTTTATCATTATATACATACCTATGACCTGCATCGGGATCTGCATAGGTGTTATTATCCGGAAGTCCGTCTTTTGAAGAATTATAATCCTCCGGGGTTATTCTTTGTATGATTCTGCCAAGGGAATCATATATAATTCTGGTACAGTCATCATCAATTTTTTCAAGAAGAATTCTTCCTGCATCATCATAAATATATGAGGATGAATTGTCATCTGATGAAGAATATAGCAAATCACCTAATACATCATATGTATAAAGATTAACTGTAATGTTTGTTTCATCATTAACGGTTTTGGTATTTGTTGCTTCAGATACATTTCCGTATAAATCATATAAATACGATTCGGATTCATTATTTTTATGATCTATAACAGAGGTAACCAACCCATTAGTATAACCATACTCCGTTATAACAAAACAATTCAATGTCTCATCATATACAGACGGAATTGCACCGGAATAATCTTCCTTAAGAGAAGCAAAAAGAGTTACCCTGTTGAATGAATCATAACAATAATATGTGTATTTAGATTTATTATCCGAAATATTCTGTATTCTTATGCAGTTTCCGGCAGCATCATAGGTATAATATGATTTTGTTCCGCTGCTGCTGATTTCGCTTAGCAATAGGCCGTTTGAATTATAGCTGTAATCAACTGTGCTGCCGTTTTCATAGGATTCTTTAACTAATCTGTTTTTACTGTCAAAAAGATATGATGCGATTCTGCCATTATCATCTGAATAATAAACATTTCCGAAAGAATCATACTTTGTAGTTATGGTTTCTTCCGCAGAAGTGTTCGCAGTTACAACATTGCCGTTATAGGAATAATTGATATAAGCGCCGCTGTCATACACCCGGCTTGTGATTTTGTTTGCCGAATTATATTCAATGGAAATATCGTTGTTTTTAGATATCCTGCCGTTCGTATCATAGCTATAGGTATCTAAATACACACCTGCCTGGTCAAGAACGGAAACTAGCTTATTGTTTTCGTTATAGGTATACCGGATCACACCGCCTGCAGGATCGGTTAAAGACACAATATTTTTATTGTCATCAAACCTGTAAACATATTCTCTGGCTGCTTCATCAGCAATCACTATATTATCTGTTCTGTGAGTGATATTTATTTTATCACCATTTCTGTTCGACAAAGAACATAACTGCCCCTGCGAATTATACTGATATACAATATCATCAAATTTAATGCTGTAGGAAGAAATACTGCCATCGGAAAACCTTGTTACATCAATGATGTAATCACTGTAAGGGTCATAATAGGAATTCACGGTTTTAGGCAAAAAGACATGCTTTGAAAAATCAGGAAAAACAGCAGTTAAACGATTTGTTGCACTGTTGTGTTCCACAGAACTGTTTACCGCAAAAAACCACCTATTATTCACATTATCATATGTTCTGGTAAAATCAAGATTTATTCCTTTATATGCAAAGGAAGCATCCGCATTTGTTTCTTCATATTTTCCTGCAACATAATTGGGTTTGATTGTAGGAATGGAAGAAACAGGATATGTAACAGCATGTTCTATTGAAATATTCAATGTACTTGGCGGAGTAACAAAGGAAATATAAATAGTATCCTTATCCGTTGTAAACGGCTCTGAATAGGTATGCCATACCGTAAATATCTTTTTGGATATTCGGTAATATATCGGTCCTTTATTTTTTGGATTCGGGCTGTAGAGAACAATTTTTCCATTTTCCTTATAACATTTCGGATAATAGAAATTAAGAATCCTCTGTGCAGACACATTGCCGACATTATCCTTAACACGAATATCAATGTAATTATAGATATCCTTTTCAAAAGTTATAACATTGCTTTCAGACCATGTTTTTCCGCCGTTAACACTATATGCTGCAACACCTGACATAGAATCGGTGGCAGTTATCGTTACCGTTGTTGTATCAGCTTCAATATTATGTTCATAAGTATAGGTAAATGTTGGTGCTGATTTATCTATTTTATCAACTGTTACAGTATCAACATATGCAATATTTCCGGCATCATCTCTTACATAAATATATACAGTCTGATTAGAAGTTATTGCCTTGCTGTTTTCTGCCTGCCAATTGTAAGAATTCTGAGAATTACTGAAACTGTATGCCAATTCATGTAAGCCCGATTCAGTATCTTCTGCACCATTTACTGTGAGTGTAACATTTTCTTTTGTCCATTCTGTTACATTGCCTGTAACATCAATAAATGTCGGAGCGGTAACATCTCCGATAAACACCTTTTTTTCTGTTACTGCGGAAATGTTTCCTGCAAAATCTCTTGCATAAATGTAGGCATAGGTATTTTCGGTAAATTCTTTGGTATTCGCCTGTTGCCAGTTATATACCCCTTCCTGATCAGAGAAGCTGTATTCCGATAAACCTGACTGTGAATCAGAAGATGTTGCTGTTAAAACGACTTTGTCAGTACTATAGGCAGCAGTAACGGTTGGAGTTGCCGGAAGAGTTTTATCAATTCTGTTTATAACAACAGGATCGGCTGCAGAAATATCACCATTACTATCTTTAAAATACGAATAAACTGTGCAGTTTGAAGAAAAAGCTTTATAGGGTTCGGTCTGCCAAACATATGAGCCTGCAGTTGTAGAGAAACTGTATTCAACAATATCTGCAGTTTCATCTGTTGGCGTAGCTGTTAGAATAACATCTTCATTCGTCCACTCCGTTGCATTCCCTGTAATAACAGGATCAGACGGTTTGGTTTTATCAATTTTATTTACATTTACAGATACTTCTGCCGATAGATTGCCAGCTTGGTCCTTTGAACAGACATAATAAACACCATTTTCGGATATGGTTTTTGTATTTTCACTCTGCCAGTCATATACACCGGACTCGGTTGAAAAGCTGTAAGCCGCAATTCCCGAAAGTGCATCTGTTGAATCAGCAGTTAATACAATATCATTCTTAACTCTGCTGGTAGGCAAGCCGGTTACAACAGGCGTCGTCGGCTTTACCTTATCAATTTTATCAACTTTTACAACAATGGCTGTTGAAGTATTTCCTGCGTTATCCCTTGCACGAACATAATATGTTCCGTTGGCTGTTATTGTTTTTGTGTTTGCGGTCTGTGCCGTAAAGGTGCTGTCATTCACAGCAAAGCTGTAGGATGCAATACCCGACACTGCAGAAAAAATCTCATCCGTTGCATTGGCGGTTAAAGTAACATCCTTATTTGTCCATTCGGTTGGATTACCTGTTACACTCAACAGCTTCGGTGCTCTTGTATCATTTACATATTTGATAACAGTAAACGGTCTGTAATCGCTTGATATGTAATTCTGTGCAGCAAAGGTCTTCCAACAATTCCGGTTGGTCTGTTCTGCATTGCTTATAAAAATGATGCCGTTGTTTGATGTGCCGTCAATCCATTTTTCCACAGCGGCCTTGATATTAAAGCTGTACATATTGCTGTCATACGGATCATCTATGCTGTCGCCGTCAATGATTTTTGTCTCCAGCTTTGTGTCGGAATCGTATTCGGGCATATTGCTCCACTTGATGCCTGTTTCACTCCAGCTGCTTTTTACCATATACGGTGTAACGGATAATGCGGCGGTATCCCCCGTCAATTCGCTTTCCCAGATTTCCGCATTCTGAATAACTGCATACTTTTTGATATCAGAGGGAATGTTAAAGCGTGTATAAATTCTTCCGTATCCGAATTCCGAATTATATCCGATTCCGCAGGTCTGTTCACTGCCGTAATTTTTATCGGGTGTTTCCGAATATACACCTGCATCGGCATAGTTATAGATATTGCTTGTTGTGGGATCAATGGTTACGGGATAAATGGTGGTATCCCTGCCCAGCCATTCTTCCGAAACCGTAACGGATAAAATATACTCTGTGTCTGAAACCTGTTCGATTTCATATTTACAGTCAGAGCAAAAATGTTCGTCCGCAACACCTGCAGTATACTGACTGTCATAAGCAAACGGTGCAATAAAGTGCTGCACTTCCTCTTCTGTTTCGCTGCTGACAAGAGAAATACTGCCGTCCTCATTTATTTTCGGATAACAGCCGTCAACAGTCAGTTTTGACTGAAAATGGTTTATTCCGATCTTTTTATCCAGAATAATTTCTTCTTTAACACCATTTATCTGCGGATAATACTTTAAAATTGTTCCCGCTCCGAAAATATCTTTATATGCAAAGATTTGAAAGCTCCTACTGCTTCCATCCTCATCAGCAATATAGCCTTCAGCCTCGCAATCGCTTATCGGAGTAATGGAAAAAGAAATATCGTTGTATGCAACAAAAATTCCTTTTTCCGAATCGGAGGAAAAGTTTATACGGTAATCATTCTGTCCGTTAGAATAGTCATACCCCGCCTTTTGGGCATTTTTATCCTCCTGTTTTTCAATTATGTTGTCTTTACACTTTATATTCCCGTTCTCATCCGTGTAGGTTACGGGCTCGGAAAAAGTGTAAACCGCCGTTGAATTATCTTTCATATTCAGATACAGTTCGCTGTCTGTTGTTTTTTCTGTATCTACTGATTTAACATCATCCAGATCAATAATATTTTCAATATAATCGGATAGGATACTATCCAATTCAAGCCTTTCAGGCACACCTGCACCCATGGCATAGCAGGAAACAATGCCTGTACTGAACACCATCAAAAATGCTAAAAATGAGCATATTATTTTTGTTAGCAATGTGAATTGTTTTTTATCCTTATGAAACAACCAGTTCATTTTACTCTCCTTGACATATTGTCGGTTAAGGGGTTGGTGTTCGAATATTTAATTTTTGCGTACTTTCCCTCCTCTGAAATTATTTTAACAGCTTATTGTCATATTTATTTTACATAGTAACCATATTCTATTTCAACAAAACAACAAAACTATGCTATAAAAACGACAAAAAAATCAGGTGCTGTTTTTACAACACCTGATTTTTAATTATTCATAATAATATTTATTGCCAGACAGCATAAGGACTAATTTTATAATAATGATTACTTTCTTTCATTAATTCACCGAACACATAAAAATTGAAATGCTTTGATCTTTTTATTTTATTAGTTAAATGTCTGATATCTTTTTGTATTTTCTCATTGGACATATGCATTATTATACCATAATTTAATTTTTTCATATGATTAAGTGCATAATAATCATCTGTATCAATATATTCCGAGCAATGTTTGCGAACAAAATAGGTATTCCCTGTTTCAAGAACAAAAACAGCATTTTTATCAATAATAATATAAGAATCTTCAATATATGGAACTTGAAACAATGAAGCCCCGGAATTTTTATTGTATATATCACTTAAAAAGAAAGTGGATCTACCTACAAAATATATGCTTTCTTTATTATTCAGATTATTATTTATAATATAAGAAATATTTATGATATTGTCATTTTTAAAATAATTTATACGAAGTTGGGCTTTTTTATAAATTGAATTAATGATTTTTATGCTATTGCTTGTTGTGTTTTTGTCTTGTCCATCAATACTGCTATTTAAAATGCCTAATAAATTCGCTTTTATTTCCGAATCAAACTGTTCAGTAGTGGTTGATGAAATTGTATTTTCCGCCACATTATCAAAGATTTGAGGAAATAACATATCAATCATCTTTTCATCTAAATAAACAAAAGAATAACACTTCTTCATATGACACCTCCCTTCTATCCTTAATGATAAAAGTATACTTA
>VSOH01000064.1 GCA_009774735.1 Clostridiales bacterium | reverse complement strand
TGTACACATTAACACAACAAATAATAATTGTCAATTAAGTATTGACAAATTAAATAAATATGTTATTATATTCCTATCCTTTTAGTAGGATTATGATGATTGTGAGGTATGATTATATATGAATCAAAAATTTATTGTCACAGGAATGAGCTGTGCCGCCTGCTCAGCAAGAGTTGAAAAAGCTGTTGCCCCCCTGTCAAATGAGGTCAATGTCAACCTGCTTGCCGGCACAATGACGGCTGACTATGACTGTGATACAAAGGATATTATAAACGCAGTAAAAAAAGCCGGATATGGCTGTAAAATATTCAAGCTGGAAAAGTCAGACAATACGGAAGATATAAAAAATATGAAAACGAGAGTCATTGTATCTGTCATTTTCTTGATTTTTCTTATGTATCTTTCAATGGCACATATGCTTGGCTACAGTCTGCCGTGGATATTGGAAGAGCATATTCCCAATGCAATCGGTCAATTGTTTTTTCTTATACCTATCATGATTGTAAATCATAAATTCTTTACTAACGGCTTCAAATCACTGCTCAAGCTGAATCCGAATATGGACAGTCTTGTTGCAATCGGCTCAGGAGCATCTTTTATTTATAGTATGATTTCCCTGATATTCTTTGATGAGGGACATCTTTATTTTGAGTCAGCCGGCATGATACTTGCACTTATAACAGTCGGAAAATATCTTGAAACAATCAGTAAGGGAAAAACGAAGGATGCGATCAATTCGCTGATTGATCTTGTGCCTGAAAAAGCAATTGTATTAAAAGACAACATTGAAACGGAAATCGAATCTTCAATGATAAGCAAGGATGACCTTGTGGTTGTCAAACCCGGTATGAGAATTGCTGTTGACGGAATTATTGTTAAAGGCAGCGGCTCTATTGATCAAAGTGCCGTAACAGGTGAAAGTGTTCCTGTTGATTTAACAGTTAATGATAAAGTAATAAGCGGAACGGTCAATAAAAACGGTACATTTGTTTTCAAAGCAACAGCCGTCGGTGACGAATCAACACTTTCAAGAATCATTGCATTGGTTGAAGAAGCCTCATCATCAAAAGCTCCTGCACAAAGACTTGCTGACAAAATAGCCTCTATCTTCGTGCCTGTGGTTATTGTTATAGCTATTATCGCATTTGCCGTTTGGCTTATCATAGGAAAAGGATTTGAATTTGCTTTCTCTATCGGTGTTTCTGTGCTTGTGATAAGCTGCCCGTGTGCATTGGGACTCGCTACACCCTGTGCAATAATGATTGGAACAGGAAAGGGTGCAGAAAACGGAATTTTATTCAAGGATGCCACGGCACTTGAAAATCTCGGCAAATGCAACACTATTGTTTTTGATAAAACAGGAACCATTACTCAGGGTGAAATGTTTGTAACGGATGTTACTGAAAATGCCGACCTGGATATTATTTACAGTATTGAAAATATATCTGACCATCCGCTCTCATCCGCAATATGTAATTACTGCAAGAACAAGAATGCAAAGCTTATCCCTATTGAAAGCAGTGAATACATTATCGGCAAAGGAATTGTTGCAACCATAAACGGGAAAACCTATAAAGCCGGAAACAGCAAGCTTACAGGATTTACTGATAACCAATACTCATATAGCGGCAAGACTGCAATAATGTTCACCTGTAATGACGAGTATTTATGTACGGTAGCCGTTGCTGACAAAATCAAAGAGGATGCAAAGGAGGCTATCGAAAACATTAAGCTTGATACAATTATGATTACAGGTGACAACGAAATAACAGCTTACGCAATAACACAGCAGGTAGGTATTAAAAATTTTATTGCCTCTGCTATGCCTGATGATAAGGAAAAGAAAATCAAGGAGCTGATTGACAATGGTAAAACCGTTGCAATGATTGGTGACGGAATCAACGATTCCCCTGCTCTTACACGTGCAGATGTAGGTATTGCTATAGGCGCAGGCTCCGACATTGCAATCGAGTCTGCAGACGTTGTGCTTGTAAGTGACAAGCTGACAGATGTTTCAAAAGCAATAAGATTGTCAAAGAAAACACTTAAGAATATCAGAGAAAATCTTTTCTGGGCATTCTTCTATAATTGCCTTGGTATACCGTTGGCAGCAGGCGTATTTTACGGTATATTCGGCTGGACTCTCAATCCTATGATTGCCGCTGCCTGTATGAGTTTAAGCTCAGTAACAGTGGTCTGCAATGCATTAAGACTCAGAAAATTCAAATAAAACAAATATAAAACACAAATCACGCATATGGTTTTTCTTGATAAGTGAATTATAAATAACGGAAAATTTAATACTGCTGTTTTTCGGTATTGCTCTTTGCAGCATTTGAGGGGAAGAAGAATGTACCCGTTTTATGCAGCACCGAAGGGCAGTTACAGACTTTTGGATTTTTTGCCTTGCAGAAATTATGTTGCACATTTTTACATTTAGAAAACGTGCCTTTTCGACAAACTGAAATAAGCTCACCGCTTGGTGAGCTTATTTTTATAAGATAATATCAAGTAAAAATCATTCCTCAACTGCTATTTTGAATGCGGCTTCCACATCGGTCAAGTATTTATAATTATACCATGGAGCATCACATTCAATTATTTGCAGTATCTGCGGACAAATATCTTTATTAATAATAAATTTTGTTATTGAGAACTGTTCACGTAAATTTTTAGTAAAATACTTAACATTAAACAACTGAAAATCCGTCAGCATTAAAAATACACCCTGCTGAAATTTCATCCTTGTATTTGATGGAATATCAATCAGCTTTGCTTTCGGTAAAGGACGTGTATTAAGTCTTTCAAGATGCTGCCTGAAATCTTCTGTCATACGAAGTTCCTTATTTTCAATAACCTCTTTTACTGTTCTTTTAACAACATCTTCATCAAAACAGCTCACATAAATATCAAGTGATTTCAGCCATTCATTAGCTATATTTATATCAGTTGTATAATCCTTGTCATTCTTCAATTCAAGCACATATAAAACAATGTCATCGTCATATGCATCACGATTTTTAAGAGCAAACGAAAGAGAAGGATAAACACTTTTCGTAAAATCAATGAGGGGTGAGAAATGATAATAATGCTGTGCAAATGCACAAATTTCATAGAGATTGTCAGCGTCAGCCAAACCCATTGTTTTATTGAAAACACTGACAAAGTTTCCTAATGACGCATAGTAATTATAAACGTAATTGCCGTCAATATGAATAACACCCAAATCATTGCCCGAAAAAAGCCTGTCAGGATTTCTTAGCATAGTAGGCAAAAGATTTCTGTTAGGGTCATTAATTCTTTCACCCCTGTAAAAAAGCTGCTTACCGCTAAAAAAATCAGCCATAATTACGTTATTAAAATCATCAAGTGTTTCAATTCTCTTACTCACTGCAGTGAAATCAAAATCCAGCCCTGAATTGATTTTTTTATTTATCTTGTTTAATTTTTCTTTAAAATGTTCACGTGCCGAAAACATATTTACACCCTCGTATTATAAACTGACTGCAAGCTGATACGCTGCCTCTGTTGCGTTTGCAATTCTGCCGATTTTATTACTGTCACCTATATTATAAACCTTATAGTCTGAACTACCCTTTATTGAATTAAACAAATCATTATCAGGTCGGACACCCATAGATAATACTACATAATCTGCTTCAACATTTGACCTTTTTCCGCTTTGGACAGACTCAAGATAAATACCGTTATCATTAATGCTGATAAGTTTGTGCCCTGTTAAAAACTCTGTTCCTGCTTTATTCAGCACTGATATTGCATCATCAACGCTCTGAAACCATGCTCCCGGAGCTATTGACTCAGCCATTTCAACAACAGTAACCTTGTTTCCCTGTGATACCAAAAGCTCACTTGTTTCAAGACCTGTCATACCCGAACCGATAACAGCAACCTTTTTATTTTCAAGTTTAACAGAACCGTTAAGAATTTCAGTGACTGTTGAAACATTATCTCCGCAAAATGCTTTGGGGAATACAGCATTTCCGCCTGTTGCGGTTACAACTGCATAAGGCTTTAGGCTGTCAATTAATTCTTTATCTGCAGCAGTATCAAACATAAATTCAATATTTTTATCTTTAGCTTTTGAATATAAATCCGTACATACCCAAGCCATTTTTTCTTTATGCGGCGGCTTATCAGCAAGATTAAGCTGACCGCCTACAATACTTTCCTTTTCAATAACAGTGACATCAAAACCTCTGTCGGCAAGAATATCAGCACACATTAAGCCCGCAGGTCCGGCACCTACAATAACAACCTTTCTTCCTCTGCCGTTTGGGTTAAGTTTAACACTTTCTCTGCCCACAAACGGATTGACAGAGCAGTGACCATGACTGTATTTATAGGCATTTTCCATCATACTTTCAAAACAGTACAAACAGCACACACAACGGCTGATTTTATCTTCATTACCTGATTGAACCTTATTCACCCAATGAGGGTCTGCAATAAGCGGACGACCGAGTGCAGCAAAATCCTGAATACCTGCATTTATTTGCTCCTCAGCCTGCTTTGGTGATCGTATAAGATTGGCTGCTATTACAGGAATATCAACTATCTTTTTTACTTCCTCTGCAAGATTTTTTCTCCAACCGCATTCATAGGTTGTCGGCTCAAGCCAGTAATTGAATGTATCATAAGCGGCAGAAGAAACATCAATTGCATCAATCCCCTTTTCACTTAGGATTTTTGCCATTTTCAGCCCTTCGTCAAGACCGTAACCTTTGTTCGGCTTACCGATTCGGTCATACATTTCATCAACGGTCAGGCGCACGACTATAGGGAAAGATTTTCCGCAATTTCTTCTGATACCGTCAATAATCTCAGTCAGAAATCTCATTCTGTTCTCAAGACTTCCACCATATTCATCGGTGCGTTTATTCGTATTCGGCGATAAAAACTGCTGAATAAGATACCCGTGTGATGCATGAAGCTCAACACCGTCGCAGCCTGCTTTCTGAACTCTGACTGCACCTTCAATAAACTGAGCAATAAGTCTTTTTATACCCCTATGTGACAGTGCTCTGTTAACACTATCGCTCATTTTGCTTTTTTCACATTTACTCGGAGCAACAACTCTTGGCACAATATCTTTATCCTGAAGTTTTTTACCCGGAGGAATAACAGCACCTGTAAGCAGCTTTGTATAAGCATTATTTCCAAGGAGTTTTTCACCGGCAATACAAATCGGAACCGTACCGATCATAAGCCCCAAATTCTGTCTGCCCGGATGATGCAGTTCAACCATTATTTTACAACCGTGCTTATGTATTCTGTCAGCCATCTCTTTAAGTGATGAAATCTGATAATCATGACTCATACCAAGCTGACCATATGAAGAAGCACCGGTGATATCATTAATTCTTGTGATTTCGGTAATAATCAAACCTACTCCGCCCCGAGCACGCTCCTCATAATAATTCATCATCGTTTCCGTAGCACAGCCGTTGTACTGACCAAAGCCCATACACATAGGCGCCATGACTATTCTGTTTTTAATTTCAACATTACCTATTTTCATTGGGGAAAAAAGCTTTTCGTACTCCATAAATACTCCTTAAATTCAAATCATAACATAAAGACCAAGCATTTTGCTTGGTCTATTAATTTATTTTTTTGATTTTTTATTTTTATTCTTTGTTTTATCGCCATATTTTTCAAGCTTTTGTTTATCTTCATTTCTTGACCATACGATAAACCAAACAACAATCAAAGCAACTACTATAATTGCTGCAAGAGCAAGCATTACTTTGGACATTATCGCTTTGAAAGTACCTATCCTTTGCCCCATTAAAAACATAAACGGAACGGAAAGCGGTGACTTTTCACCATTGCCTTCTTCATCATAACCGCCGTCAATACCTAAATCAACACGTTCACCGTTTTCGTCAAAATAATAATATCTGAAAGCCTGCATAGGATCATTATTACTTTCCTTGGCACTATAGTCTTTATTATACTCAACAAAAAATTCTATATTTCCCTCGTCAAGCTCAGCCACATATGACTGCGGCATAAAAGCATACATAAGCTTTGTTGTAAAATATATCTGATTTGTTTTAAAAACAATTAAACCCGTTATTGCAACAGCAATGATAACCGCAAAAGTTATTATCACATTTCTCTGGGTTTTTGTTAAACTGTTTTTCTTTTTATCATTCATAATCATCACTCCGTTTTATATTATAACAAATACTGCAAAACAGGTCAAGAAAAAGGAGTGTGTTACCACTCCTTAATTTGTATAGAATTCAAACTTATTTCTTTTTACTTTTAGCAAGCTTCGCCTTTGCCTCTTCAACAAGTCTTTCATTTTCTTCTGCCTGCTTCTTCTCAGCTTCAATTCTTGCCTTTTCACGCTCAATTTCTTTTTTACGTTCTTCCTCTTCCTTTGCCTTAACACGTGCAAGTCTTTCTTCTTCAAGCATTTCATCATTTTTAGCAGGTGCCTTTGCAACAGCAATATTGATTCCGGTTGCAATAAGTAATAAAACAAGTGCAACAAAATAACCCCAACTGATTGAAGCAAAACCATTAAGAACAGCAAAATCGCCAAAATTGAACGCAACAGCCTCAGTTGCAAGAGAGCCGCTCATAACAAAACATACAACGCTTGCCACTGATGCAGCAATAGATAAAACATCAAATACAACAGTTGACTTTGTCTTAGGTTTCTTGCACATAATTATGTTTAAGAAAAATGCAATAACAATTAAAAGTGCACTAAGCACAAATAAAATATAACCTGCAAAAGAAAGTGTCAATGCCCCGCTGTATTCTTCAAATTTCATATTGGTAAAATACAAACCGGTATCACCGAAAAAGCTTTTGAAAAAATCAATCAGTGATTTATTTCCGCTAAAAGAAATAATGCTTAAATCAAAACTCTCAGCATCGCTCTTAAGTGTTGCCCACGGAAGAATAAATCCGATTGCAGGAAGAAAGGTTAAAATAAGTCTTGCTATACGAAGCTTTGTTCCGTAAATTGAATAAGCAATTCTGCTTAAAGATCTATTAAATACAGCAAATTGTTTTTCAGCCTTAATATTATCCTCCTCAAGCCTTGCTTCCCAATTATAATTAGGAATAGAAACTCCGCAGCCTGAGCATTCTGCCTTAACATCCCATAAATGAAGCTTTTTGCCGCAATTAGGACAGGTACTTGCCATTGATACGTACCCCTTTCAATATGATTTACTTACTTAGCTATTTTATAATTTATTCGACAAATTGTCAATACAAAAGTGAAAGATAATTTAATATTGAGGATAGAGAAAAAAGTATTGATTTAATATCTTTTATATGATAGTATATTACTGTTATTAATAATCCGGGCAGTATCCGGAAGGAAATGAGGGAATAATTTTGGCAGAAGAAATTATTACCGAAGATTTAACTCAGGCAGAGATGGACGAGTTGGATAAGCTTGCCTACACTCACAAGCGCTATCTTACACCAAAAGAAATTGCTGCATATGTTCTGGTTAACTTTGGTCAAAAGAATTTAACTCAGTTTGTTGATGCATTTAAGGAATTTTTTATGATTCAGTTCCTTAAGCTGAACACAACTGCTTATGCTAACATCAATCTCTTTGCATCAATCTATGATGCTCTTGATGACACGATTTCAGGTCTTATCATTGACCGAACACGAACAAGATGGGGTCGTATCAAGCCCTTCTTTATTTTACCGCTTCCGCTTTGGGTAATAGGCGGATATATGATGTTCTCAGCACCGGATATTAACTCAACACAAAAAGTTATCTGGGCAACTGTTGCGATTGTCATATATGGTCTTGGTATGAGTTACTTCGGTGCCTGGGGTCTTATGATTTACAACATTACCCCAAATACCGCAGAACGTGATAACCTTATTACTACAACAAAATTCTTTGAGCTTTTCGGAACATGGATTCCGTCACTTGTACCTGTATTTGTAACCTTGCTTCCTAAAATCAACAGCAATATTACAATGAGAGGTATAT
>VSOH01000063.1 GCA_009774735.1 Clostridiales bacterium | reverse complement strand
TCGTCGTATTATGCTGATTAATGGAGCGATGTATAAATCTAATCAAAAATAATTGTCAAGTATCTGATTGTGTTATATTCTTAATAAAAATATTATCGGAGGCAATTGTATGTTTGAAATTAAGAATAAAAAATTTTATATGGACGGTGAGCCTTTCAGTATTTATTCAGGTGCAATGCATTATTTTCGTATTCTGCCTGAATACTGGGAGGATAGGCTCGCAAAGCTGAAGCTTGCAGGCTTTAATACTGTTGAAACCTATGTGTGCTGGAATCTGCACGAGCCGAAGCCGGGAGAGTTTTGTTTTGACGGAATGCTTGATATTATCAGATTTGTTGAAACAGCAAAAAAGGTTGGACTTTACTGCATTGTCAGACCGGGTCCGTACATATGTGCCGAGTGGGATTTCGGCGGTCTGCCTGCTTGGCTTCTTAAGGATAAGAATATGCAGATTCGCTGCTGCTATCCTGATTATATGGCATGTGTTGAAAGGTTTTACAAGGAGCTTCTTCCAAGGCTTGTTCCGCATCTTGCAACAAACGGCGGTAATATTATTGCAATGCAGGTTGAAAATGAATACGGCTCTTACGGCAATGACAAGGAATATCTGCGTTTTGTTGAAAAGCTTATGCAGGACTGCGGTATAGATGTTTTATATTTCACATCAGACGGTAATTGGAAAAATATGCTTTCAGGCGGTTCCCTGCCTCATATTTACAAGGTGCTTAATTTTGGTTCAAAGGCAAAAACTGCTTTCGGCTGTTTAAAGGATTTTGAAAATGACGGACCGAATATGTGCGGTGAGTTCTGGTGCGGTTGGTTTGACCATTGGCGTGATATTCACCATACAAGGGATGCGGCATCTGTCGGCAGAGAGATAAAGGATTTTCTTGATATTGGTGCAAGCTTTAATTTTTATATGCTCCATGGCGGCACAAATTTTGGCTTTACTGCAGGTGCAAATCAGAATCCCGGCAAGGGCTATGAGCCTACAGTTACAAGCTATGATTACTGTGCACTGCTTAACGAGTGGGGTGATTACACACCTGCTTATCATGAGGTAAGAAAAATTCTTTGTGAGCATCAGGGTATTGAAATGAAAAAGCTTCCGCCATCACCAAGGCTTCAGTCAATAGGTGCTGTTAAGCTTACTGAATTTGCACCGCTTTTTGATAATCTCGATAATATTGCAGGAAAGCACAGGGCTGCTGTTCCTGAAGGTATGGAATACTTCGGTCAGAACTTTGGACTCATATATTATGAAACCGTTCTCAGCGGAAAATACGATATTTCACCAATCAGTATTAGAGATGTTCACGATTTCGGGTATGTATATTTTGATTCAAAGCTGAAAAAGAGAATAGACAGAACAGAGTATACTGTCAGGAAAAAGGGCATTAAAGCACTGCTTGGACTTGCTAAGGAAGAAAAGTTCTTAATGCCTGCACTGAAGGGTGACAGAAAAATCGGCGTTCTTGTGGATGCTATGGGCAGAGTTAATTATGGTGAATGTATGCTTGACCGCAAGGGTATAACCGATATTTATATCGGCAATCAGAGGCAGATGGGATATGATGTTTATACAATGCCTCTGGATAATCTTGATTGTCTTGTATATGGTACAGCATCAGACAATCTGCCGTTATTTATGAAGGGTGAATTTAAATCATCCTCAAAGGATGATTGCTTTGTTCACCTTGACGGTTTTAAGAAGGGATATGTCTGGGTAAATGGTTTTAATCTCGGCAGATACTGGAATGTGGGACCGCAGAGATCACTTTATCTTCCCGGTGTTCTTCTTAAGGATAACAATGAAATCGTAGTTCTTGAAATGGAGGGCTTTAATCAGCCGGAGATTTCAATAACGGATAAGCATAATTTAGGCTGATGAATTGAAACGGTAGCTTTTATGGATAAAATTGTTGCAGGATTTTTAGATAGAAATCTTTATAATTTTAAGGATAATATTGAGGTAAATATTGCAGGCGGTGCGTCAGATTACTATACGCTATCCGCAAATAACGGCAGAGTATATGTTGAGGCTAACAATTATATTTCTGCTTTTACAGGTATTTATGATTATTTGAAAAATACTGCGGTGTTCAGCTTTCCTGGTGCGGCAACAGAAAAATCCGTATCAAAGAGCTTGCAATGTTTGACGGGAAACTCAGCCGTACCATTGAGCAGAAATTCAGGGTGTATATGAATTACTGCACGCTTGATTATTCAATGTGCTGGTGGGATTTTGAACGCTGGGAGCAGGAAATAGATTTTATGGCAATGAACGGCATTAATATGCCGCTTGCCGTTATCGGCACTGAAGCTGTGTGTTTTGAGCTTCTGCTTGATTACGGTTTTAATGAGCGTGAGGCACTTGACTGGATTTCGGGTCCTGCTTTCTGGGCAAAGCCGAAGGCGAATAAGCTCAGTGTTAAGAGAAGCCGTTATCTTGGTGAGGATAATGAGGTTATATGGGATGTAAAAAAGGATGGCTGCGGTATCAGTGACCATATTGAAATGGCAGGCTTTTATTCCTCGTCAATCATCAGCTATGGCAATGATAAGGCAGGCAGGCTGCGTTTGATGAGGCATCTTACCATTCCGACCTTGCGTTTTCAGCCTAATCTGACTGGCTCATCATTCAGCCATAATTATAGTGGTGATGCGTTCGCTGTTAAGGTAAACGGCAGAAGACTTAATGAATATCCGGAACTGATTGGCATTAAAGGTAATCTTAAGATTGTGTCAAGTGCGGATTTTGAAACGAAAATCGTTCGTGAGCTTTTGCCGGCTGTGAATTATGGGGCACTGATTGAAAAAGTTACTGTTTTGAATGCCTCAAGGTTTTCACAGGAATATTCCGTTTGTGCAGAAAAATACAGTAAAAAGGTAAATGAATTTTGGTGCGTTGGCAAAAGCATAACAGCAGAATGTTCTGTATTATTTGATGATACCTTTAAATCTGCTGAAAAACGCTGCCGTAAATTTATACTAAGACCAAATGAAGACTTCAGCTTTTATTGCGTGTATTATGCATATCAGAGTAAGCGCCTGTCTGCATTTTCTCTCAGCGAGGAAATGGCTGCACGCAAAAGCTTTGTTGATGAAATGTTTACATCATTAAAGCTTAAAACGCCATACCCTGAGCTTGATGCATAGCTTTCTCACTGCATTTTAAGAGGAAGCGAAAGCATATTCAAAACAAAAAACGGGCTTATGCATAGTCCGGGCGGCGGCAATTATTATGCCGCTTTGTGGACAAATGACCAGTGTGAATATGCAAATCCGTTTTTTCCGTTTTCAGGCTATCAGGCAGGTATAGAGCAGAGCATAAACTGTTATTCGCTTTATGAAAAATATATGGATAAATCTGATAAGCCTATACGTGAAAAACAGGCACTTGTCACAAGCATTATTGCTGAGGGTGACGGCTTCTGGAATGGTGCAGGGGACAGAGGTGACGGTGAAATGTATGCCTATGGTCTTTCAAGATTTCTGCTTGAAATGAGTGATATTAAGCTTATTAACAGGTTTTGGGATAACCTTGTTTGGTGCCTTGATTTTGCACTTTCACGCAAAAATGAACGCGGTGTAATTTCCAGTGATTCAGATGAGCTTGAAAACAGGTTTGAATCAGGAAATGCAAACCTGTTCACCTCCTGCATAATCTATGATGCACTTGGTAATGCTTCAGTGCTGGCAGAAATAATCGGTGACGATAACCATAAAAGTCTTTGGGAAAAGGAACGCATTAAGCTGAAAGCAGCAATTGAAACGTATTTCGGCTCAAATGTTGAGGGCTTTGATACTTATCAATATTATGAAGGCAATAAGGATTTGCGTTCGTGGATATGTATGCCGCTTACCGTCGGCATATTTGACAGGGCTGACCAAACTATTAAGGCTTTGTTTTCGCCAAGGCTTTACAATAACGGTATGATGAAGTCAACCTCGGCGAATAACACCACGTGGGACAGGTCACTGCTTTTTGCTCTAAGAGGAACATTCCTTGCAGGCTATGCCGAAACAGGAATTAAGGAAACCGTTCATTACTGTAAAAACAGGCTTTTAGGCTCGCACTGTCCGTATCCTTTTGAAGCATATCCGGAGGGGAACAGAGCACACCTTGCTGCTGAAAGTCTGCTGTTTGCAAGAATAATTACTGAGGGACTTTTCGGTTTAAAAGCAGTGGGACTTAATAAGCTGAAAATAAATCCGCAGTTAAGCGAGAAATGCAGCGATATTTCGCTGCAGAATATAAGGCTGTTTTCAAAATGCTTTGACATAACAGCTAACCCAAAGGGTGTTGCCGTGATTTATGACGGAAATACCTATCAGTCAGATGAAAACGATGTTGTATTTGATTTTAATTCCTGCAGTTTTATTTAAGGAGGCGGAATTATGCTGAAACCGGCTTTAGTTGTTAATCCGAATTCAAGGGCTGACGACAGTCAGATTTATATTGATGGTGATCTGAGAATTACATATTTCACATCAAAGCTTTTAAGGGTGGAGGTTGGCGAGTTTACTGACCTTGCCAGCTATGCTGTGTGGAATCGCAGTTTCCCTGCTGGGGATATGAAAGTCACCAGAAACGGCAGAATGTACAATATTGAAACTGAGGATATAATCCTTACGCTGAAAAATAAAAAGCCATATTGTGTTTGCTTTAAAGACAATGGACAGACAGAGCTTTTTTCAAAGCAAAAGAATTTAAAGGGTACATACCGTACTCTTGACAACACCTTCGGCAAAATTCCTCTGGAGGATGGCTTTATTACTGAAAAAGGCTTGTACCTTTTTGATGACAGCGGAAGTGTATTGCTTGACGAAAACGGGATGTTTGTACCAAGAAAAAGCTTGTCAAAGGATTATTATATTTTTGCCTATGGCAAAGATTATCGTGCAACAATCAGGGCTTTTTATTCAATCAGCTCACCTACACCTCTTATTCCCCGTTTTGCTCTTGGTGTATGGTGGAGCAGATATCATGCTTATACACAGCAGGAATACCTTTCATTAATGGACAGATTTGAGATGGAGGGAATACCGCTCACTGTAGCAACGGTTGATATGGATTGGCACTGGGTGGATATTAAAAAGCAGTTTGGTAAAAAGCTTAGCGGATGGACAGGGTATTCCTGGGATACAACACTTTTTCCCGATTACAAAGAGTTTTTGAAACAGTTAAAAAATAAAAATCTGCACATAACGCTCAATCTTCACCCTGCTGACGGTGTTCGGTGCTTTGAGGATCTGTATAAGGATATGGCAAAGGCAAACGGTATTGACCCTGCCACGGAAAAGCCGGTAAAATTCAGGTGCGGCAGTGATAAGTTCTGGAATTCATATTTTGACATTCTGCATAAGCCTTATGAAAAGGACGGTGTTGATTTCTGGTGGATTGACTGGCAGCAGGGTAAAAGCTCAGACATTAAAGGACTTGACCCGCTGACTGCCCTTAATCATTATCACTATCTTGATAATGCAGAAAACGGAGATATTCCGTTGATTCTTTCCCGTTATGGCGGTGTAGGGTCACACAGGTATCCGTTGGGCTTTTCCGGTGATACGGCAATTAACTGGAGGGTTCTGGATTTTCAGCCATATTTTACTGCTAATGCAGCAAATGCTGCATATGGCTGGTGGAGTCACGATATAGGCGGTCATCATCAGGGCTTTCGAGATGACGAATTATACCTGCGCTGGATTCAGTTCGGTACATTTTCACCGATATTAAGGCTTCATTCAACTGCGATTGAGCTGCTTGGAAAAGAGCCTTGGAAATACAGGCAGGATGTTTATAAAAGTGCAAAAGAGTGGCTCAATTTCAGGCATAGGCTGATACCATATATTTTCTCTATGAACCATAGGTGTCACGATGACGGTATTGCACTCTGCGAGCCTATGTATTATTCATACCCGAATAATAAAAATGCATATTGTGTTCCTAACCAGTATATGTTCGGCAGTGAGCTTATGGTTTGTCCCATTACCTCTCCGCAGAAAAAAGAGATGGGGGTGGGCAGTGCTGAGGTCTGGATACCCGATGGGGAATATACAGATATATTTACTTTGCAGAGATATTCAGGCTCGCAGCTGCTAACGCTTAACAGGGAGCTGTATTCAATCCCTGTTCTTGCGAAGTCCGGTGCAGTGATTCCGTTGTCTGCTGACAGCGGCAATAAATGCTCAAATCCAGAAAAGCTTGAGGTATGGGTGTTTAAGGGCAATAACGAATTTGTTATGTATGAGGATAACGGAAAAACTGATTATGCAGAGCATACGGCAAAAACTGTGTTTAAAAATACCTTCGATGAAAGGACGAATACGGTTAAGCTTACCATTGAGGTTGAAGGTGATTTGTCTGTTATTCCTGAAAACAGGCAGTATAAAATCTGCTTTAAGGATATTGATTGTGATGATACTGAATTGGAATTTTCAAGAGAGATTGTTGAAATAGAAATGGAGAATGCTAAACCGCTTTCAGCAGAAAATCCGAGAAACAGAGTGATTCATATTATGTCACGCTGGCAGGACAGCACAAGGAAAAAGAATGCTGCGTATAAAGCTTTCAGCAATCTGACTGACCGTAATTCACTGTTCAGAGCACTTTATAAAGCAAGACTTCCTAAGCCTGTTTTTGACTGTATATACGAAGCACTGTCAGAAAATTAAATAATACTTTGCTGCAATAAAAAAGCTTTGCAATTGTTTCAATTGCAAGGCTTTTACTGTTGATTTCAGGGTTGTTTTAACAAATCATACCCGATTTTATCCATCTTAAAATGTTTTCATATTCATCCTTATAGTTGTCAAGCTGACCTTGATTGGTGTCAACAAATGCAAGCATTTCCTCGTAGTCCTCAAAGTCAAAGGTGAAATCCTGTTCAAATTCATATGTTGCAGTGAAGAAGTAGTCAAATAAATCATCTGCAGGAAAAATTTCGAGCATTTTGTCTGCCGTTATTTCGGTTGTATAATCAAGGGCGTTTTTTACGGTAAGCTCAAAATCATCATCAACATCAATTTTTTCAGTGCTTTGGCAGTATGTAATCATATCATCTTCAGTATAACCAAGTGTCTGCAGGTATTCAATAACATCCTCAAGACCTGTTTCGTTTACCTCATCATACAATCTGTAAATGAATTCGCCTACAAGATTTTGAATGGCAACAGCCTTTATTACTGAATCTATTTCATACCCGCTTTCATCAGTAACTACAAAACCATCCTCCTTGAAATGATCCCATATTAATTGATAGAAGCATTTGTGTTGTTCCTTTTCTTCAAAAATTGCTTCATTAATATAGCGTTCAATGTCCATTTATAAATCCTCCTCGTAAAACCTAATTGTATTTTAACTCATATGTACAATATTTTCAATATTGCATTATAACTTTCTTTAGGCTATAATGATTATGTATAAAGTAATGATATATCAGAATGGAGAGTTGTTATGCAGATTAAAATTACAAGCGGCAAAAGCTATGCCGTTCTTGGTCTTGACGGAGCTCAGTTGAATTCACTTGTTAAAAATGATACGGAATATCTGTGGCAGGGTGATGAAAAATACTGGTCCGGTCAGGCTCCTGTCTGTTTTCCGATTGCAGGTGTTCTTCCTGACGGCAAAGCAAATGCATTTGGAAAGCCTTGTGAAATGAAACGCCATGGTGTAGCAAGGATAAATCCATTTGAGGTTTATGAGGCTTATGAAAACAGCGTAACCTTCATTCAGCAGAGCAGTGAAAAAACAAGGGCACAGTTTCCTTTTGATTATGAACTTAAAATAAAATATACAATAAATGGTGATACTGTTACTAATGAATATATCATTACCAACACAGGTGAGGAAAAGCTGCCGTTTGTTATCGGAGGTCATCCTGCATTTAACTGCCCATTGTCAGACGATGAAGAGTTTGAGGATTATAGGGTTGTTTTTGATAAACCGATTACACGACCCTGCTTAAGACCCGACCATCACAGCGGACTTGTTCATGTTGACGAAAGCTTTGATGTTATG